>JAQTVS010000039.1 GCA_028706735.1 Thiomonas sp. | reverse complement strand
CTGGTGCAGGAAGTCGACAAGGCGCTGTTCAACCCGGTGTGGGCGCAGGTGCGCACGCCGGCCCCGTGGGAGCGATCGACAGATGCGGCAAATCTGACGAAGGCTGATGCGAACGTCCCGCCGCCCGCAAAGGCGCACACCCTGGCCGCTGCCGTCGGCTTGAACTAAGGAGACGATGATGGCGCTCGTGGTCGAAACAAAAAAGTCCTGCGCGGTCAATCCGCTCAAAATGAGTCAGCCGCTAGGGGCCACCTTTGCCTTCCTCGGGCTGGACGCGTGCGTGCCGACCATGCATGGCTCGCAAGGCTGCACCTCGTTCGGACTGGTGGTGATGGTGCGCCATTTCCGCGAGACCATTCCCATGCAGACCACGGCGATGAACGAGGTGTCCACCATTCTGGGCGGGCTGGAGAACATTGAGCAGGCTATCGTCAACATCCACAAGCGCAACCATCCCCGCATCATCGCCCTGTGCTCCACCGGCTTGACGGAAACCAAGGGCGACGACGTCGATGGTTATTTGCACCTCATCCGCAAGCGTCACCCAGAACTCGACGACACGGCGATTGTCTATGTCTCCACGCCGGACTATGTGGGCGCATTCGAGGATGGCTTTTCCCGCGCGGTCAGTGCACTGGTCGAGACGCTGGTGGAACCTGCGTCGCATTCGATTCCCAATCAGGTCAATGTGCTTGCGGGCTGGCATATGACAGCGGGAGACATCGACGAGTTGCGCGAACTGCTTGCCGCATTCGGCTTCAACGCCATCGTGCTGCCCGACGTCTCGGGATCGCTCGATGGCCATATCCCGGACGAATGGCTGGGCACCACGATGGGCGGGACGACGCTGGATTCGATCCGCGAGATGGGCGCCTCGGCGTTGACCATCGCCGTGGGTGAACAGATGCGCTCTGCCGCGATGGAACTGGAATTGCGCGCGGGCGTGCCCTACGTCCTATTCGACCGGCTGACCGGACTGGCGCCGAATGACCAGTTGCTGCAAACCCTGTCCGAACTCAGCGGTCGGCCCGTGCCCGAGAAATATCGCCGCCAGCGCAGCCAGCTTCTCGATGCCATGCTTGATGGCCACTTCTTTTTCGGCAACGTCAAGGTGGCCATTGCCGCCGAGCCTGATCTGCTCTGGGCGATGGGCAGCTTCCTGGCCGAGATGGGGGCCGAGCTCACCGTCTGTGTCACGACCACCAAATCGCAACTGCTGTCGCGACTGCCGACCAACGAAGTGGTGATCGGCGATCTTGAGGATTTCGAGCGGGCCGCGCAGGCGACCGGCTGCGACCTGCTGCTGACGCATTCCCATGGACGCCAGGCGTCGGAGCGTCTGGGCAAACCGCTGTACCGCATCGGCATGCCGCTGTTCGACCGTCTGGGAAACGCCCACACCGTGAACGTCGGTTATCGGGGCACACGCAACCTGGTGTTCGACATCGGCAATCTGCTGATCGCGCAGACGCCGCACCATGCCCCGGATCATTGGCCTTTGCCCGCGGCCACACTCGCGGCACTGGCCCCGGGCGTCATGCCAATCAGTCCGGCGGATGCGCAGGGCGCGGTGTCGTCCTGCAGTGGCCGTTCCTGTGCGTGCGACGACTGAGCATGGTTGCCACACGCCTTTCCCATTTCTCGACTCTCGTGGAGCATGCGTCATGAAGATCGCTTTCGCAACGCAGGACATGCAGCAGGTTGACGCGCACTTCGGCTGGGCGCGACACATCGCCGTGTATGAAATCGACGAGGTGGGCTACCACTTCGTCCAGACCTTCGACTTCGGCGCCGAGCTGGCCGAGGACGGCAACGAAGACAAGCTGGCGCCCAAGCTTGAGGCCATCAGGGACTGCGCGATTCTGTACGTCGCGGCCATTGGCGGATCCGGCGCGGCGCGGGTCGTGGCCATGAAGATCCATCCGATCAAGGTGCCGCAACCCGAGCCCATCATGGACATCCTCGACAAACTGCAGGAAGTGCTCAAGGGCACGCCGCCGCCCTGGCTGCGCAAGGTGATGAACAAGGGCCGCGAACGCGATTTCGATTTCGAAGACGACGAGGAGAAAACCCATGGTTGACGCTGCACTGTCTGCTCCGCCCAAGGCGGATGCGCCTCATGACGACGCGGTGGACGCCGCTGCACTGCAGGACAACTTTGTACGCGAGTTGATCAAGCAGATTCGTGCCCAGGACACCCACGGCGTGTGGGAGGGCAAGAGCGACATGACCCTGCTCGCGCCCTACATCCTCACTGCAGAGCAACGCCGCGCGCTGCCCATCATGGGCGACCCGGACCCCGAAACCCTGTGGCGGCTCGAGCTGTTCCACAACGCGGTCGGGCTGTCCATCGAGCGCGCCACCGGCTGCATGGTGTCGCCGATGATGAAAATGAGCCACGAAGGTTTCGGCCGCGCGGTGCTCACTGCCGGGCGGCTGGTTGTGGTCAACCGCCATCTGCGCGACGTTCACCGCTTCGGTTATCCCAGCCTGGCCAAACTGGCCGAGGCGGGCAACAAACTGGTGAGCGAAGGCGTCGGCCTGGTCGAGCAGTACACCGAAGTCGCTAACTACGGTTAACCCGCTCCGAGAAGAGGCCAGCATGAACCAGACCACCACCGAAGCCGAGACGCTCAAGGCCGAGTTGAAGAAGCTCAACGCCCGCGCGACCCAATCCAAAATGGACCTGCACGATCTGTCCGAGGATCTGCCCACCAATTGGGAGCGCATCCTCGAGGTCGCGCAAATGGCGCATGACGCCCACGCCGCGCTGATGCAGGCGCGCAAGCGTCTGAGCGAGATGACTTGAACGCAGTCCGGAGCCCGAACCATGAGCACGTTCTCAGTCACCTTCCCCAGCGGCGCCGCTTGGGTGCCGACCTTTGTCCAGTCCATCGACGAAACCAAGTGCATCGGTTGCGGCCGCTGCTTCAAGGTCTGTCCGCGCGGCGTGCTCACCATGGTCGGCCTCGACGAGGACGGTGAGCGAGTCGCCATCGACCAGGACGGCGATGACGATGAGGAATACGAAAAAAAGGTCATGACCATCGCGCATCGCGACCTGTGCATCGGATGCACCGCCTGCGCGAAGATCTGCCCGAAAAAGTGCTACAGCCACGCGTCGCTGGAGGTCTGAGCCATGGCCGCCATCTGGATGGGTGGAGTCTCCCGGGCGCCGCTGGCAGTGCAAGGAAGGCGCCCGGCGCCTGCGGTCACGCCGGACGAGCAGGGGCTGCGTGCGTTGTTGCTCGATTGCGCAGCCGATCGCCAAGACCCGGCAACCCTGGCTGTTTCCGGGGTCTTGGCCAATGCCTTCGCCCGGCACGGCGTGAGCTTGCTTCCCATCCCCGGGCTGGACGCCAGGGAGACTCGCAGGTTGATGCGCTGCTGGGTTGCAGGGGCGGATCAGATACTGGGCCTGGACTGGTTCGAACTGACCCGGATGGACAGGCACGAACCCCGCGCGGACGAGATCGAGGACGTCGCCGCCTTGCTGGTGGATGCTGCCCACGAAGGGCGCGACGTGGACGCGGCGCGCTGGCTCGCGCAGATCATTTCGGTCGCCTGCCTGGGCGCCGACCACCTCTGGCAGGACCTGCACCTGCGCTCCAGGGCCGACCTGTCCAGTCTGTTGCAGGACTGGTTCCCAGCGCTGGCTGCACGCAACACCAACAATATGAAGTGGAAGAAATTCTTCTATAAGCAGTTGTGCGAACGTGCGGAACTGCAGATCTGCAAATCACCCAGCTGTGCGGCGTGCAGCGACTACGCGCTGTGTTTCGGGCCCGAGGAAGCGGGGGACAGCACACGGTGAATGCAAGGGAATGAAGCCTTGCTGCCGCGGCCCGGAAGAGGCGCTCCCGGCCGCGGCACTGCGCCGTCACCCGCCGGGTTTGATCACCGCATCGCCGAGGACCAGCGTCTGGCAAGCCAGGCGCATGGCGGGGCCGGCATTTTTCGACGCCAGCGTGGCGCGCTCGAATGTCGAAGGTTCGGACAGATGCTCCATGCCTTCCACCACTTCGGTCAGGCAGGTGCCGCAATCGCTTTCGCGGCAGCCATACGCGATGCCGGCGCCCACTTTTTCGGAGACCTCGATGATGCGCGTCCCGGCAGGCACGGTGACGGTGACGCCGATGTCGGCAAAGGTCAATCTTGCTTTAGCCACGAAAGTTCTCCTGGTCGATCCACGTCATGCGTCAGCGGTGCCGTGAGGTTGGGGTTCAAAGCGGCGATACGGTGACATCGCCGTAGATCTGCGTCTGGCAAGCGAGGCGGCAGCGTCTGCCCGCGAAGTTCTCGCGCCGGATCATGGCTTGCAGCGAGTCGAGGTCCGTGCAGTTGCGCCAGCCGCTGACCACCTCCTTGAAGTGTGCGAGCAGGGTGGCCTTTTCCAGCGTGGACTGCTGGGACAGGTTCTCGGCGCCATCGAGCACCGCGAACACGCAACTGCCGCAGTCGCCCTCGCGGCAGTTGTAGGCGATGTAGGAGCCGACCTTTTCCGAGATCTCGATGATGCGTGTGCCCACCGGCACGGTGACGGTGGCCGAGACGTCTGCAAATTTGACTTTCGCTTTTGCCATGATGGTGAATGCTCCGGTTTGAGGGATGCGGCGCGCGCAAGGGGGTTGCTCGAACAATGGGGTTGCTCGAAGGAAGGGCGTCAGTCGATGGAGAGCTGGGACATGTCGATGTCGCGCGCCCTGGGCCTGCCCATGAGAAAGCTGCCGATGTCGCGGCCATAGTCGCGGCAACTCTCCAGTTCCTCTTCACTGGGAATCAGCTTGATGCGCAGCCCGCCGGCTGGAACGCGCATCTTCAGGCCGCGCAGGCGGTCTTCGATCATGCGCACGGCTTCGCCCGACCAGCCATACGAGCCGAAGGCGCCGGCCACCTTGCCCTTGACGCTGATCTTGGCGAATGAGGACAGCAGATCCCAGACGGGTTTGACGGCGTCGCCATTGATGGTGGGAGAGCCGACCAGAATGGCGTCGGCGTCTTCCACCAGATCGACAAAGGGTTCGACTTCACCCCCTTCGAGGTCGTACAGGGAGATGCGGAATCCGCCGACCTCTGCGGCCCCGTCGCGGATCGCCTCGGCCATATGCGTGGTGTTGCGATACGAGCTGATGTAGAAGATGAGCATGGTCTTGTCGCCGCGGCCGCTGTCCATGTGCAGCCGGGGCGTGGACAACTCGCGGTAGCGTGCGACGTAATCACGGGGATGATCCCGGAGGATGGGGCCATGCGTGGGGGCGATCAGCGTGATGTGCAGCGGCTCGATCAAGTCCAGCGCCTGGAGCACATGCTGCTTGAAGGGACGCATGATGTGCGCGTAGTAGTACTCGAAGGAGAAATGGAAGTCGCCTGCGCGGTCGTTGAACAACTGTTCGTCGCAGTAGTGGCAGCCGAACACGTCCCCGGAAAACAGCACGCCGTCCTCCTCCAGAAACGTGCACTGCGTGTCGGGCCAATGCAGGTAAGGGGTGTTGAGAAAGCGCAGGGTGCGGTCTCCGAGGCTCACGGTGTCGTTCGTCGTGACCGGGATGTAGGCAATGGCGGTGTCGTTGAGCAGCGCCTTGAGCATGAGCGGCGCCGCTTCGGAGATATAGAGCTTGGCGTTGACCGCGCGCCGCATGAGTTCGGGCAAGGCGCCGGAATGGTCCGGTTCCAGGTGGTTGAGCACGATGACCTTGATGTCCTCGTAGCTGGCCACCGCTTCCAGCCGGGCGAAGAACTGCTCGGCGCATTCTTCCTTGACCGTGTCGATCACCGCCAGGCCCGCCGATCCGCGCACCAGATACGCGTTATAGGTCGTGCCGTTGGGCGTTTTCAGAATGACGTCGAAGGTCCGCATCTTGGGGTCGAGCGCGCCGATCCAATGCACCCGCGGCGTCACTTCGACAGGAAGCAGGCCGGCGTCTCGCATGGTTTCGGATCAGAAAAAAGGTGGCGGCCGCTTCGCGTTCAAGTGCGGGTCACTTGAATCCGACGCCCGGTTCGCCAGTGAACTGCACCAGGATGTTTTCATCGCGGGGAATGAACTGGCAGGCCAGGCGATAGGCGGGCGGCAGGTCGTTGATTTCGGCATCCTTGAGTTCCTGCTTGCTGATCAGTCCCTCCGCCACCAGAGTGCGGCGCTCTTTCTCACTGAGCGCATGCGCCATGCGCGGCTTGTCGTCGAGCGAGGTCACCTTGATGACGCAAGAGCCGCATTCACCATCTTCGCATTCAAAGGGCAAGGGGATCTTGTTCTTCTTGGCGAGCTTGAGCACGCTGTGGGTGTCTCCCGCAATGGCATAGACGGTGATGTCCTTTTCCATCAGGGGCGAGCTGAAGCAGATCGTGGCCATGAACTATTCCTTTTCAAACAACGGTGAGATGGTGGTCTGGCGGCAAGTGCCATGACAGCCTTCAAAGCAACAGCCATGCCAAATCGTGAAATGCATCCAATGCGTTGTCTCTATTGGAGTATGGGCGCCGGGCGGCAGATTCATGGAGTCAATTCACGTTGCAAATCACACACGCGCCATCCCCCGAGGGGCGTCATGGCCGACTGGAGGGCCTGCTGACGTCGCAAAGCTGACAAAGCCGACATGCGGCTTGGTCAGCCGCGAATTTGTCTGTCACCCGCCAAGCGCCTGCGGGCGAAAGAATCTGCCAACTTGTTGATATAAATCAGAAAACAGCGGAATTGATAGCTGGCACGGTTTCTGCTGAATGAGGGCGTAGCGCAGTGAAATCCGACTGCGCCAAGCCCAAGGGAGCCGTGTCATGCCAGCCATCGACAAACCGATTTACCTCGACTACGCAGCCACCACGCCTGTCGACCCGCGCGTGGTGCGGGCCATGGTGCCGTATCTGTATGAGCAATTCGGCAACCCGGCGTCGCGCAGTCATGCCTATGGCTGGGCCGCGGAAGAAGTGGTGGAAATCGCCCGCGAGCAGGTTGCGGCACTCATCGGCGCCGATTCGCGGGAGATCGTCTGGACCTCCGGGGCCACCGAATCGAACAACCTGGCGATCAAGGGCGCGGCGCATTTCCACAAGGGCCGCGGACGGCATGTTGTGACCGTCAAGACCGAGCACAAGGCCGTGCTCGACACCTGCCGCGAACTCGAACGCGAGGGGTATGAAGTCAGCTATCTCGACGTCGGCCCCGACGGCCTGCTCGACCCGGCGGTGTTCGTTGCGGCGCTGCGGCCCGACACGATTCTGGCGTCGGTCATGTTCGTGAACAACGAGATCGGCGTCATCCAGGACGTGGCGACACTGGGCACAATCTGCCGCGCACGCGGCGTCCTGTTTCACGTCGATGCAGCGCAGGCCACGGGCAAGGTGGACATCGACCTGACCGATCTTCCCATCGATCTGATGAGCATGTCGGCGCATAAGACCTATGGCCCCAAGGGCGTGGGCGCGCTGTATGTGCGACGCAAGCCGCGGGTGCGCATCGAGGCGCAGATGCATGGCGGCGGACACGAAAACGGCATGCGTTCGGGCACCTTGCCCACGCATCAGATTGCCGGCATGGGCGAGGCCTACCGTCTGGCGCGCGAGTCCATGCAAACCGAGAACGTCCGCATCCGCGCCCTGCGCGACCGCCTGTGGAGCGCCCTGTCGATCATTCCGGAAATCCGCCTCAATGGCGATCTGGAGCAGCGCGTGCCGCACAACCTCAATGTCAGCTTCCAGTTCGTCGAAGGGGAGTCGCTGCTCATGGGCATCAAGGGCGTCGCCGTGTCCAGCGGGTCGGCCTGCACGTCCGCGAGTCTGGAGCCGAGCTATGTGTTGCGCGCCCTGGGCTTGAGCGACGAAGTGGCGCATAGCTCGATCCGGTTTTCCATCGGGCGATTCACCACGGAGCATGACGTGGACGTTGCGGCTGAGCGCATCAAGTCCACCGTCGAGCGTCTGCGCGAACTGAGCCCGCTGTGGGACATGCATTGCAGCGGGGTCGATTTGTCCACCGTGCAGTGGGCCGAGCATTGATCCGCGCCTTCGCTTTGAACCCTCTTCGACCTGTTTCTCGCCTATCTCCGGGAGCCCATCATGGCCTATAGCGACAAAGTCATCGAGCATTACGAAAATCCGCGCAACGCCGGCGGCTTTGCCGCAAACGAAGCAGGCGTTGGCACGGGCATGGTCGGCGCTCCGGCCTGCGGCGATGTGATGAAACTGCAGATCAAGGTCAACGCCGAAGGCGTGATCGAAGACGCACGCTTCAAGACCTATGGCTGCGGCTCGGCCATTGCCTCGTCCTCGCTCATCACCGAATGGGTGAAGGGCAAGACCCTCGACGAGGCGCTGTCGATCAAGAACACCGCCATCGCTGCGGAACTGGCCTTGCCGCCGGTGAAGATCCACTGCTCCATCCTGGCGGAAGACGCGATCAAGGCTGCGGTTGCCGATTACCGCACGCGGCTCGGTGGAACCGAGGCGCTGATTGAGCGCGACGCCTGCGCGCCCGCAGTTCCGGGCCCGTCCGGCGCGGCCTGAAACTGTTGTCCCGCATTTCCTGGTTCATACGTCAAGGAGTCTCACCATGAGTTCATGCAAGTCGCAAGGATCGGCTTCGTCCTGCTCCACCACCATGCCCGCGCCGCCGGCCGCAGCGCTCGAACGCGCTGCGGGCGCCGATCCCATCGTCGTCACCGATGCCGTGGTGGAGAAGGTCACGCAGATGCTGGCCGAGGAGGGAGACAGCGCCATGTGCCTGCGCGTATTCGTCTCGGGTGGCGGCTGCTCCGGCCTGCAGTACGGTTTTTCCATTGAAGATGCTCCGGCGGAGAATGATGTGCTGGTGCAGCGCGGCGTCCTGTCGGTGGTGGTCGATCCGATGAGCCTGCAATATCTGGCCGGCGCCGAAATCGACTTCCAGGACGGTCTCGAAGGGGCGAATTTCATCATTCGCAACCCCAATGCGTCCAGCACCTGCGGCTGTGGCAATTCGTTCTCGACCTGAAACGCATTCCCTCAAGGAGCAAGACGATGAGCATTTCCGTCACCCCCAAAGCCGCGGCGCAGGTGCGCAAGGCCCTGGAGAAGCGTGGGTCCGGGCTTGGCCTTCGGCTGGCCATCAAGACCAGCGGCTGTTCCGGCTATGCCTACGCGCTGGAGTTCGTCGACGCGGTCAACGGCGACGATGCCCGATTCGAGACCGAGGGCGTGACCATCGTCGTGGACAACCGCAGCCTGCCCCTGCTCGATGGCACGCAGCTCGACTGGACGCGCGAAGGACTGAACGAGGGCTTTCGTTTCCTCAACCCCAACGCGAGCGCCACCTGCGGTTGCGGCGAGTCGTTCGCGGTCTAGTGTCCTGAGTTGGAAATTCGATGAGCAAGTCTCCCGAAGATCGAGGTCATGCGGCGTTGCAAATCCTCGCCATGGCGACGGCTCTGGCTGTGGTTTGCACCTTGCCTGGCACGGATCTCGGCCGATTTGTTTTTCAACGAATCTCCAACGCAGGACACTAGGCATCAACCAAAGGCGCAACGCGATGGCACTCCTTCAAATCGCCGAACCTGGGCGGTCTGCGGCGCCCCATCAGCATCGTCTCGCGGTGGGCATCGACCTGGGCACCACCAACTCGCTCGTTGCCACAGTGCGTAGCGGGCAGTCCGTCACTCTGGCCGACGCACAGGGGCGGCTGTTGCTGCCGTCCGTCGTGCACTACGCCGCGGATGGCGCGCTGACCGTTGGTGACGCCGCGCGCGAGCGCCTCGCGGATGATCCGCTCAACACCATCGCCTCGGCCAAGCGGCTGATCGGACGCACCCTCGGTGACTTGGAGCCCGGCCTGGTGCACTATGGCCTGGTCGATCAGCGCGGCGCCGTGGCGGTGCGCACCGCCGCCGGCATCAAGTCTCCCAGCGAGGTGGGGGCTGCAGTGTTGCGGGCGCTGAAAGTGCGCGCCGAAGCGGCGCTGGGTGGCGACCTTGTCGGCGTTGTGGTGACCGTGCCCGCCTACTTCGACGAAGCACAGCGTCAGGCCACGAAGGAAGCGGCGCGCTTGGCGGGACTGCCCGTGTTGCGATTGCTCAATGAGCCGACTGCCGCCGCCGTGGCGTATGGCCTGGACAATGGCAGCGAAGGCGTGTTCGTGGTGTACGACCTGGGTGGCGGCACCTTTGATGTCTCCATCCTGCGCCTGACCCGCGGCGTGTTCGAGGTGCTCTCGACCCACGGTGACGCCATGTTGGGCGGCGATGATTTCGACCGCGCCATCGCCGACTGGTTCATCGGCGAAACCGGCGCAGCCTCATGGCTTGCCGACGACGCAGCCAGGCTCACCCGCGCCGCACGCGCCGCGAAGGAAGGTCTCAGCGCACAGGATCGCGTGGAGATGCAATGTCCGCGAGCGGACGGCACGGTACTGGGCGCCACGCTGGAACGCACCACCTTCGAAATCTTGAGCAAGGGCTTGATCAACCGCACCCTGGCCTGCGTGCGCCACGCGCTCAACGATGCAGATCTGCGCCCCGATGAGGTCGATGGCGTCATCCTCGTGGGCGGCGCCACGCGCATGCCACAGGTGCGCCGCGCAGTGGCGCGGGCATTCGGCCGCGAGCCGCTGACCAATGTCGATCCGGATCAGGCCGTGGCCATCGGCGCGGCGATTCAGGCCGATCAGCTCGTGGGCAACCGCGCCGCGGGCGAGGACGGCTTGCTGCTGCTCGATGTCTGCCCCTTGTCCCTGGGGATCGAAACCATGGGTGGCCTGGTGGAGAAGATCATTCCGCGCAACAGCACGGTGCCGACGGCACGCGCGCAAGATTTCACCACCTTCAAGGACGGACAAACGGCGCTGTCGCTGCACGTGTTGCAGGGGGAGCGCGAACTGGTGAGCGAATGCCGCTCGCTGGCCCGGTTCGAGTTGCGCGGCATACCGCCCATGGTGGCGGGCGCGGCGCGCATCCGGGTGACGTTCCAGATCGATGCCGATGGCCTGCTGAGCGTGTCCGCGCATGAACAAAGCACCGGTGTCGAAGCGCATATCGAGGTCAAGCCGAGCCATGGCCTCGGCAATGAACAGGTCACCGACATGCTGCGCGACGCCATGGACAGCGCCGAAGCCGATGCCGCCCTGCGCATGTTGCGCGAGGCCGAGGTCGATGCGCGCAGACTGCTCGACGCCACCGATGCCGCGCTGCGCGAGGATGGCCATGCCCTGCTCAGCCACGACGAATATCGGGCCATCACTCTGAGCATGCAGCACCTGGCCGATGTGCTGGAGCAGCTCGCAGCGGGCGAAGCCCAGGAAGGCGTGGGATTGCCACAGCAGCGCAATGGATTGCAGCAAGCCAGCGCCGCGCTTAATCAGGCCACCACGGAATTTGCCGGACGCCGCATGGACGCCAAGGTGCGCAAGGCGCTTGGCGGCATGCGTCTGGATGACGTGCCCATCTGACAGACCTGGCCGACGCTGGTTCATCCCGCGAGGATGCGCAGCCCAGCATGCGCATGCGGGGCTTAATCCCATTCACCATCCACCGAGGGAAGACCATGCACAGAGTGATCGAAAAAGTTCAGGCAATGACGCAGGTCCAGGTGCTGCCGCATCCCGATCTATGCCCGCAGGGAGCCGCATTCGAGGCTAGGCAGGGCAGAACACTGCTCGACGCACTGCTCGATCAAGGCATTGCCGTCGAGCATGCCTGCGAAAAAGTCTGCGCCTGCGCCACCTGCCATGTGCATTTGCGCGCGGGTGCGGAGCACGTCAAACCCGCCGATGACGAGGAGGAAGACCAGCTCGGCGCCGCATGGGGATTGGACGCGCAATCACGCCTGGCCTGCTGTGTGCGGCTGGGCGGCGCCCCCCTGGTTGTCGAGCTTCCCCGGCACACCCGCAACCACGCGCGCGAGCGCTGAACGATGTCGCGATCTCTTGTCGGCAAGCCGACAAAATCCACATCGGACAAACCCGCATTTCTGGATAAAACTTAGATAAATCAGAGACATAAAAAATTTCTAGAGATGGCACAGGTTTTGCAAGGTGAGAAGCACCAACCTCGGAGAAGTCAATGAACGCACTGTCCACTCGAATGATTGTGATCAATGACACCACGCTGCGTGATGGCGAGCAGACCGCCGGGGTGGCCTTTGCCGATGAGGAAAAACTCAGCATCGCCCGCGCGCTTGACAACGCAGGCGTGCCGGAGATGGAAATCGGCATCCCCGCCATGGGCGCGCGTGAGGTCGAACTCATCCGCGCCATCGTCGGCCTGAACCTCAAGGCGCGCACCATGGTCTGGGCGCGGATGTGCGAGCCCGATCTGATCGCCGGCGCGGCGTGCGGCGCCGACACCGTGCACCTGTCCGTTCCGGTGTCGGACATCCAGATTGGCCGCAAGCTCGGACGCGACCGCGACTGGGTGCTCGATGCCATCCGCCACCATGTGCAGTTTGGCCGCACACTGGGCAGTCGGATCAGCGTTGGGTTCGAAGACGCGTCGCGCGCCGACCCCGGCTTCCTGATCCGCGCAGCAGAAGCAGCGCAGAACGCGGGCGCGGTCCGCGTGCGCTACGCCGACACCCTCGGCGTGCTCGATCCGTTCTCCACCTTCGAGCGCATTGCGCAGCTTCGGGCGGCGGTCGATCTGGACATCGAGATGCACGCGCACGACGATCTCGGCCTGGCCACCGCCAACACCCTGGCCGCGGTGCGCGCCGGCGCCACGCACGCCAGCGCCACGGTCAACGGCCTGGGCGAGCGTGCAGGCAATGCGCCGCTGGAAGAAGTGGTCATGGCGCTGCGCCACGTGCACGGCCTGGAATGCGGCGTCGCCACCGACACCCTGCCTCGGATTTCCGCGCTGGTGGCCAAGGCCTCGGGCCGCCCCGTTGCCGCAGGCAAGAGCATTGTCGGCGACGCCGTGTTCACCCACGAGTCGGGCATCCATGTGGATGGACTGCTCAAGGACCCGCGCAACTATGAAGGCTTCGACCCTGCCGAATTGGGCCGCAGCCATTCCACCGTGCTGGGCAAGCACTCTGGCTCGCATGCCGTGCAGCATGGCTACGAACAGATCGGCATTGAACTTCAACAGAGTGATGCCGACGAACTGCTCGGCCGCATCCGCCAGCATGTCAGCGCCACCAAACGCACGCCAGGACGTGAGGATCTGCTGCGCTTCTATCGCGAGGCGCTCGCCGTCGGCTTGAGCGAAGCCGGGGTCTGAACAGCCCTCTTGAAAAACCCTCTGCGCCCGCATTCCCCGTCATTCAGTCCCGTCAGGAAACCCGTCCATGAACGACCTCATCATCCGCCTCAAGCAACTCTCCAGCGCCGAAGAGTTTCTCCAGTTTTTCGGCGTGAGTTATGACGAGCATGTGGTGCATGTCAACCGCCTGCACATCCTCAAGCGCTTCTACCAGTATCTGCACAAGGCGCAGGGGCTGGCCGGACTGAACGAAGTCGAGATGTTCAGCCGCTACCGCGAAATGCTGTCGGCGGCCTATCAGGACTTTGTCCATTCCAGCGCCGCACAGGAAAAGGTGTTCAAGGTATTCCAGGACGCCGACGGGCAGCGCGTGTCGTTGACCTCGCTGCGCAACACACTGGTGGATCGGCGCGGCGAAGCGGTTGCAGTCACCCGGCGCGCCGCCTGAGCCGCCTTGAGCAGGAGACCATCATGCACATCGTCGTCTGCATCAAGCAGGTTCCGGATTCGGCGCAGATTCGCGTCCATCCCGTGACCAACACCATCATGCGCCAGGGCGTCCCGGCCATCGTCAACCCGTACGACCTGTTCTCGCTGGAAGAGGCGCTGCGCCTGAAGGACCGCTTCGGCGGCCGCGTCACCGTGCTCAGCATGGGGCCGCCGCAGGCAGAGGACGCGCTGCGCAAGTGCATCTCCTTCGGCGCCGACGACGCCGTGCTGGTGACCGACCG
>JAQTVS010000038.1 GCA_028706735.1 Thiomonas sp. | reverse complement strand
CTGTCCGTTCTGACGCCGTGGCGGGCGCTCGCCCTGCGCGGCGGCGTCTGGAGATTTGCCTTGCAAGGCCCGCACCGCAGACTGATCGAGTTCGACAAAGTCGCCGCGGCGCAGACCGGCTGGCAATACCACGCTGGCATAGCGCACGCGGATCAATCGGCTCACGGTCAGCCCGACAGTCTCGAACATGCGCCGCACTTCGCGGTTGCGGCCTTCAGAGATGACCACGCGCCACCAACGATTCGCGCCCTCGCCGCCCGCCTCGTCCAGACTGAGAAACTTGGCCGGACCGTCGCCGAGTTGCACCCCGCTGAGCAATTCAGCACGCGCTGCGGCGTCGAGTTCACCCAAGACGCGCACCGCGTATTCGCGCTCCGCGCCATAACTCGGGTGCATCAGCCGGTTGGCCAGATCGCCCGAGGTCGTGAACAGCAGCAGGCCCTCGGTATTGATGTCCAGGCGGCCGACTGCAGTCCACTTGGAACCCTGCAATTTGGGCAGATGCTGGAACACCGTGGGGCGCCCTTCCGGGTCTTTGAACGAGACCACTTCACCCGTGGGCTTGTGATAGGCCAGCACCCGCGCCTGCGCGGGACGCAGGCGGCGCTTGATGATCTTGCCGTTGACGCGGATCTGGTCGGTCGGCAGGATGCGCTGGCCCAGATGCGCCGGTTCGCCGTTCACTGACACCCGCCCGGCAAGAATGAGGTCTTCCATTTCGCGCCGCGAACCCACGCCGCTTTGCGCCAGCACCTTGTGCAGCTTGGGCGCGTCTTCGGCGGGGGCGAGCACGCGACGCACAATCGGCGCGGTTTCCGCCGTCTGGTCGTAGGTGCCGGAAATCACGTCCTGGATTTGCACCCCCGCCGTCGGCGTTTGCGGCATCACGGGGGCCAATTCCTGAACCAATTCCACCGGCGCACTGGCGTCGCCCTCTGGTTGCTGCGCACGCGGCGCAGACGCGCGACGTGGCGGCTTGGGCGCATGCGGTGGTCGCACATTCGCCGTGGCTTCTGCAGCGGTCGCATGCTCAAGCGGCAATCGATCCGGCTGGACGTCGTCGGCCGGAACGCTGGCCGGCGCTTCCGCGGCCGAGGGCTCAGCAGCGGAAGCGGCGGCGCTTCCCTCCGCCTGCGCCTGCACGGTCAGATCGGCGCCGCTGGCCTGCTCGGACTGCACGGCAGCCGTCTTGCGCGGCGCACGCCGGGGCGCAGCGCGCGGCTTGCGCCCCGGGGTTGCGACGACGGCTGATTCATCGGCCGCAGCGTCTGTGTTCGCGATTGTGGAAAGGGTCTCAGGCGTTTCGGTAGGGTCAGAGGGACTCATGGTGCGATCCGTTTGTGTTCAGTCGGTGGGCAACGCGCCGATCGGCGAACTGCGGCTGGAAAAAATGGACGCCTGCAGGTCGTCCAGGATGGCAGGATCTGCCGCGCCATCGGGCTGGGACGATGCGGTGTCCGGCGCCGCATCGGCAGCGCCGAGTTCTGGCAGGCGTTGCTGCAGGCCGTCGAAATTGGGCAGCGTTTCGCCACGTTCACCGAGCGGCGGCAGCGCGTCCAGCGCCTTCAGGCCGAGGTCGTCGAGAAATTGCTGGGTCGTGGCCAGCAAGGCTGGACGGCCCGGCGCTTCGCGATGGCCGATCACCTCGACCCAGCCGCGATCTTCGAGCTGGCGAATGATCTGGGCGTTCACCACCACGCCACGGATTTCTTCGATGTCGCCGCGGGTGACGGGTTGACGATAGGCGATGATGGCCAGGGTTTCCAGCACGGCGCGCGAATATTTTTGGGGCTTCTCGGGATAAAGCCGGTCGAGAAAAGGTTGCATCTCGGCCCGGCTCTGGAAGCGCCAGCCCTGCGCCAGTTGGGCGAGCTCGACGCCGCGATCCTGCCAATCGCCTCGCAGTTCATCGAGCAGCGACCGCACAGTGTCCGCGGCGATCGTGTCGTCGAACAGGCGCCGCAACTCGGCGACGGACAAGGCTTGGGAAGCGCAGATCAGCGCGGTCTCAAGGACGCGCTTGGCCTCATGCGTGTTCATAGAGTCCCGGTATGTGGCGGCAACAGTCGGCAGTTTCCGCTGTGCCGCAGACGCCCGAAGGCAGGCGCTGTGCGTGAATGAATGCGCCCAAGGTGGGTTTAAAAAGATTTTAATCCCAGAGGCAGCGCCACTCCTGCAACGACAGATCAGGCGCTGGCCGTCAGCTCCGCGCGCACTGGCGGGTAGAACGCATCGGCATGCAGATCGCGCTCAGAGGCGCCGCGCTCCAGCAAGGCCGCGCTGATCGCCTCGACCATGCCGGGCGGGCCTGCGAGATAGACCTTGGCGCCGGAGAAATCCGCCACCTGCTCCAGCAGATAGGCCCCGAGGGGCTGGTGTACGGCCTGCGGCGGATCGCCCGCCTGCGCTTCATCGAGCGTGACGTGATAGCGGAAGTTACGGTAAATGCGTCGCATCTGCTCCATCTGCTCCAGGCCATACACGTCGGCCTGATTGCGAAATCCAGCGAACAACACCACGGGTTCGAGCTTGCCGTTGTCCAGCGCGGTCTGCACCACGCTGAGCATGGGCGCCAGGCCGGTGCCGCCGCCCACGGCATAGAGCGGGCCTTCATGGCGCGGACGGAAATAGCTCGTCCCCATGGGCCCGCGCACCAGCAACTGGGCGCCTGGACGGATGATGCCGCCGAGCAGGCTGCTCAAGGCTCCGGTGGGCGTGCGGCGGATATGGAATTCCAGCAGATCGTCGTATTCGGCATCCACCGGCGTGCTGGCCATGGAAAAGTCGCGGGCGATTTCCTGCCCGTCCACATCGACCACGATCTGCGCGTATTGCCCTGCGGAGAACATGAAAGGAATGCCCTCCATGTCAGCGAATTCGATGTGCAGCCGTAGCGCGAAAATATCGTGTGTCAGCGGCTCCAGTGCGACCACGCGGCACAGCAACTTGCGCTCCGGATGGGCGATGAGGTCGTCGCTGTCCGTCAGGCAGATGGTGATGTCTTCGCGCAAAACCGCGCAGCAGGCCAGGATGATTCCGGCCTCTTTCTGTGCATCCGGCAGCGCTTTCGGATCGTATTTTTTGAGCGTGACATTGCCCGATTCCAGCACGCATTTGCACGAGCCGCATTCCCCGGACTTGCAGGAATAGCGGATGGGCACCTGGTGTTTGCGCAGCAGCTTGAGCAGATTTTCTTCCGGGTCGGCAAGCAGCTCGGCGCCCGAAGGCAGGATGTGGACGCGGGGCATCAGTGCGACTCAAACGTCTTGCTGCTTACACCGCGACTTCGCCGGTCTCGCCGGTGCGGATACGCACCACTTGCTCGACGCTGGTGACGAAAATCTTGCCGTCGCCAATCTTGCCGGTACGCGCCGCTTTCATGATCGACTCGATGGCGCGATCCACCTGATCATCCTGGACCACGGCTTCCACCTTCACTTTGGGCAGGAAGTCCACCACATACTCGGCGCCGCGATACAGCTCGGTGTGCCCTTTTTGCCGGCCGAAACCTTTGACCTCGGTGACGGTCAGGCCAGTCACCCCGATCTCGGCCAGCGCCTCACGCACTTCGTCGAGTTTGAACGGCTTGATGATGGCGGTGATGAGTTTCATGTCAGGGCTCCTCGGTGTTGGTTGAAGATGAAATTTAACTGCTGGCGCGCGTTGCGGCAGAAATCAGAACGATTCCCGGTATTTTGAAGTGATGGGATAGCGCCAGTCACGCCCGAAGGCGCGGTGGGTGATGCGAATGCCCGGCGGGGCCTGGCGCCGCTTGTATTCAGACAGCTTGAGCAGGTGCACCACCCGCTGCACATCGGCCAAAGCGTAGCCAGCGGCCAGGATGGATTCGGCGCTTTGGTCCTGCTCCATGTAGCGCTGCAAAATCCCGTCAAGCACGTCGTAGGGCGGCAGGCTGTCCTGGTCGGTTTGGCCGGGGCGCAGTTCGGCGCTGGGCGGCCGGGTGATGATGCGCGTCGGAATGACCTCGGCCTCGCCCTGCGCCGCAGCGTGCGCGTTGCGCCAGCGCGCCAGTTCCCACACCAGAGTCTTGGTCACGTCCTTGATGACCGCAAACCCGCCGGCCATGTCGCCATAGAGCGTTGCGTAGCCCATGGCCATTTCGCTCTTGTTGCCCGTGGTCAGCACGATGCGCCCGCTGTTGTTCGACAGCCCCATGAGCAAGGTGCCGCGAATGCGCGCCTGGATGTTTTCCAGCGTGGTGTCGCCGGGGTGCTCCTGCAGCAGCGGCCCCAGCGTGACGCGAAACGCTTCGAACAGCGGGGTGATGGGCAGCACTTCGTACTGCACGCCAAGGCGCTGCGCCATCTCGGCAGCGTCGTCAAGCGAGATCTGCGCGGTGTATTGCGACGGCATCATCACCGCGCGCACTTTGTCCGCACCGAGCGCATCGACGGCAATGGCCAGCACCAGGGCCGAGTCCGCCCCGCCGGACAAGCCGATGAGCGCGCCAGGAAAGCCGTTCTTGCCGAGATAGTCGCGCACCCCGAGCACCAGCGCGGCATACACCTCGGCGTGATCGGGCTGGAGCGCGGCAACATGCGCCGGCGCCTGCCTGCGCACATCGCCGCCGGCCACATCGACCAGCAGAATGTCCTCGGTGAACTGCGGCGCGCGCGCCACCAGTTCGCCTGCGCGATCGAGCACGAAAGACGCGCCGTCGAACACGATCTCGTCCTGCCCGCCCACCATTTGCGAAGCCACGAGCGCCATATCGTTTTCCAGGCTGCGCTGGCGCATCACCCGTTCGCGCTCCGCCGTCTTCCCGCGGTGATACGGCGAGGCATTGAGCACCAGCAGCACCTGCGCCCCGGCCTCCCGCGCCTTGCGCGGCGCGTGCGGCAGCCAGGCGTCCTCGCAGATATTGATGCCGAAGTGCGTCCCGCCTGCCTCGAACACCACCGCCCGGTCGCCCGGCGCGAAATAGCGGCGCTCGTCGAACACCTGGTAGTTGGGCAACGCATGCTTGCAATAGGTCGCCTCGACCACGCCGCCGCGCAGCAGCGAGGCCGCGTTGCAGGCCACGGCCTGCTGGGTGGATGCCAGACGCGGCGCATCCGCCCCGGCCAGCGCCAGCGGATGCCCGACGACCAGCGCAAATTCCGCCAAGTCCGACAGGTCATGGGCAAGCTGCTTCAATGCCTCTGCACTGGCGTTGAGAAACGCCGGGCGCAGCAACAGATCCTCCGGGGGGTAGCCGGTCAGCGCCAGCTCAGGGGTCAACACCACACCCGCGCCCAGCGCATGGGCGCGGCGTGACAGGCGGGCAATCTGCGCAGCGTTGCCGGACAGATCGCCCACAACCGGGTTGCACTGCAAAACAGCGAGTCGAATGGTCATGAGTGAAGATTTTCGCACCGAGTTGCTTGACGCGGTGGGCGCGCTGCCCGCAGAAGAGTGGGACGGACTGGCGCAGGCCACGCCAGGCGCCACGCCGTTCCAGCGCCACGCCTGGCTCAGCGCGCTTGAGCGCAGCGGCTGCGTGGGTGCGGGCACCGGCTGGCAGCCCGTCGTGCTGGCGCTGCGCGACCACAGCGAACAACTCGCCGCAGCCTGCGCGCTGTATGTGAAATCCCATTCCTACGGCGAGTATGTGTTCGACTGGGCCTGGGCGCGCGCTTACGCCGAGCACGGCCTGCCCTATTACCCCAAGCTGCTGCTCGCCGTGCCCTTCACCCCGGTGGGCGGCGCCAAACTGCTGGGACGCGATGCGGCAGCGCGCAACGCCCTGTTGCACAGCGTTCTGGCAGTCGCCAAACGCAGCGGATTTGGCTCGTTCCACGCGCTGTTTCTCGATCCCCTGGAAGCGCAATGGGCCGAATCACTCAAGCTGCTGCCGCGCACCACCATTCAGTTCCACTGGCGCAATCCACCGGCGGACGACGCCGCGCCCTGGGCAGATTTCGCCGCGTTTCTCGCCAGCCTGCGGCATGACAAACGCAAGAAAATCCGCCAGGAGCAGCGCCAGGTCCGCGATGCCGGCGTGGCGTTTCGCGCCCTGCATGGCACAGCAATCACCGCGGAGGATTGGGCGTTCTTCACCCGTTGCTACGACACGACCTACGCGCTGCACGGCTCTTCGCCCTATCTGAATCACGCCTTCTTCCAGACGATCGGGAAGGAGATGCCCGCGAATTGCCTGCTGTTCGTGGCGGAGCGCGGCGACACGCCCATCGCCAGCTCACTCGTCCTGCTCGATCCGCAGACCCGCATCGCCTACGGACGCTACTGGGGCGCGCTTGAACATGTGCCCGCGCTGCATTTCGACGCCTGCTACTACCAGCCCATCGCCTGGTGTCTGGAGCATGGTTACACCACCTTCGAGGGCGGCGCGCAGGGAGAGCACAAAATGGCGCGCGGCTTGCAGCCCGTGGTCACCCAATCGGCCCACTGGTTGGCGCACCCGCAGTTCGCCCGGGCGGTGGAAGACTATCTGGAGCGCGAATCGGCCGCTCTGGCGGATCATCAGCACAGCCTGCAGGAACGGCTGCCCTTCAAAGAGGCGCAGTAGTGCAAGCGCAGTCGTGCAAGCGCCGTCGTGCCGCGCCCAAACAAGTCAGGCGCGCAGCAGGAGTTGTTTTTCGACAAAGGCCAGCAAACCCGCGCTGGCCTGCTCCACCAGATCGAGCACGCGCTCAAAGTCGTGTTCTGTGCCGTAGTACGGATCGGGCACTGCCGCCACCGGCGCCTGCGGCGCAAAGCTCAAAAACAAGCGGCAGCGCGCGGCGAACTGCGGCGGGCATTGCTGCTCCAGCAGGGTGAGATTGTCCCAGTCCATCGCCAACAGCAGGTCAAAACGCGAAAAATCCGCCTCCACCACGGCGCGGGCACGCAAGCCGGAGAGGTCATAGCCCCGCGCCATAGCGTGGCGCTGGCTGCGGCGGTCTGGCGCTGAGCCATCGTGGAAGGCGTGCGTGCCTGCGGAATCGATCCGAACCCGCTTCTCCAGTCCAGCCTCCCGCACCTTGGCGCGAAACACGCCTTCAGCAGTTGGCGAGCGGCAAATATTGCCCATACAGACGAACAACACGGAAAAATCGGACATGACAGAGCGCGCAGGAACGCGAAGCAGCGATAAGCAGCGCGCATTATCCGACTGCCGTGTCGGCCGTTTTGTGAATCTTGTGAAGTTGTGTCAACCGATGTGCCGCGGTGCGCATTAAGACCACGATCCGGTTTGGATCGTTGTCATCCAAAATTTTTGAAAGACCATTCCATGAAGAAAATCGTTGCCCTTCTGTTCGCTTCCCTGTTCGCCACCGTTGCCATGGCACAAACCCCGGCTCCGGCCGCTCCCGAGGCTGCCAAGCCCGAAGCGCACAAAGAAATGAAAAAAGAGCACCACAAAGTGGAGCACAAGAAAGTGCATCACAAAAAAGTCGAACACAAGGAAATGAAAAAAGAAGTGAAGAAGGCCCAGTAAGGTCTGAGAGGCTGTGGCGCGACTGGCAGCCCTGTGCAGCCGTCGGCCAGTCGAAATCCCCCGGGAGCCTGGCTGCGGGGGATTTTTTTCGTGCCGCGTGATGACGATGTGCGAAAAAAGCTGCCCATAGGCCCGCTCTTGAAATCCGGGCGGTCACCCCCACGCTGCAAAGGTCATTTATTTTCTCGCTTTCGCACACCATGCAGACCGATCCCCAGACTCCCCCTACCGCAGACCCTCAAGCCACAGAGGGCGCGTTGCATCAGGATTTGATTCCCGAGCCCGTGCTCGGCGATGAGCTGGCCCAGGCGCAGGAAGAAATCGGCAAACTCAACGACCAACTCCTGCGCGCCCGCGCCGAGGTGGAAAACATTCGCCGCCGCGCCGAAGACGAAACCGCCAAGGCGCGCAAATTCGCGGTGGAAAGCTTTGCCGAAGCCCTGCTGCCCGTCAAGGACAGTCTGGAAGCCGCGCTGGCGGACACCAGCGGCAAGCCCGAAGTGCTCAAGCAGGGCGTGGAACTCACCCTGAGCCAGCTTAAATCCGCGTTCGAGCGCAACCGTCTGGTGGAAATCGCACCAGCGGCAGGCGACAAATTCGACCCCGCGCTGCATCAGGCCATTTCGGTGCAACCCGCCGAGCAGGCGGCAGGCACGGTGGTCTCGGTGCTGCAGAAGGGCTATCGCATCGCCGAGCGCACCCTGCGCCCCGCACTGATCACCGTTGCACAGTAAGTCCAGCCGTCCCCGCCTGCATGCTGCGCAGGCTTGAATTTGCGGCAGACCTCCCTATTTAGTCAATAGTCAGAAATCAGCGCCACGCGGCGCAGCACACACGGAGAAATTCCATGGCAAAAATCATCGGCATCGACCTCGGCACCACCAACTCCTGCGTGGCGGTGATGGAGGGCAACACCCCCAAGGTCATCGAGAACAGCGAGGGCGCACGGACCACGCCGTCCATCGTCGCCTATATGGAGGACGGCGAGATCCTGGTGGGCGCGTCGGCCAAGCGCCAGTCCGTCACCAACCCCCGCAACACCCTGTATGCGGTCAAGCGCCTGATCGGCCGCAAGTTCACCGAGAAGGAAGTGCAGAAGGACATCGACCTGATGCCCTACAGCATCGTCAAGGCCGACAACGGCGACGCCTGGGTGGAAGTGCGCGGCAAGAAGCTCGCGCCGCCGCAGATCAGCGCCGAAGTGCTGCGCAAGATGAAAAAGACGGCGGAAGACTACCTGGGTGAAGAAGTCACCGAGGCCGTCATCACTGTGCCGGCCTACTTCAACGACAGCCAGCGCCAGGCCACCAAGGACGCAGGACGCATTGCCGGGCTGGATGTGAAGCGCATCATCAACGAGCCCACCGCCGCGGCGCTGGCCTTCGGCCTGGACAAGCACGGCAAGGGCGACCGCAAGATCGCGGTCTATGACCTGGGCGGCGGCACCTTTGACGTGTCCATCATCGAAATCGCCGACGTCGAAGGCGAAAAGCAGTTCGAGGTGCTATCGACCAACGGCGACACCTTCCTCGGCGGCGAAGACTTCGACCAGCGCATCATCGACTACATCATCGCCGAGTTCAAGAAAGAGCAAGGCGTCGATCTGAGCAAGGACGTGCTGGCCCTGCAGCGCCTGAAAGACGCGGCAGAAAAAGCCAAGATCGAACTGTCCAGTTCCACCCAGACGGAGATCAACCTGCCTTATGTCACGGCGGATGCCTCCGGCCCGAAACACCTGAACCTCAAGCTCACCCGCGCCAAGCTGGAGTCGCTGGTTGAAGAATTGATCGAACGCACCATTGCGCCCTGCCGCACTGCCATCACCGATGCCGGCGTGAAGGTGGGTGACATCGACGACGTCATTCTGGTCGGCGGCATGACCCGCATGCCCAAGGTGCAGGACAAGGTGAAAGAGTTCTTCGGCAAGGAGCCGCGCAAGGACGTGAACCCCGACGAGGCCGTTGCCGTGGGCGCGGCCATCCAGGGTTCGGTGCTGGCTGGCGACCGGAAGGACGTGCTGCTGCTCGACGTCACACCGCTGTCTCTGGGCATCGAGACCATGGGCGGCGTGATGACCAAGATGATCACCAAGAACACCACCGTGCCGACCAAGCATGCGCAGGTCTATTCCACTGCGGATGACAACCAGCCCGCAGTGACCATCAAGGTGTTCCAGGGCGAGCGCGAAATGGCGGCCGGCAACAAGCTGCTGGGCGAGTTCAACCTCGAAGGCATTCCGCCCGCTCCGCGCGGCACGCCGCAGATCGAAGTGACCTTCGACATCGACGCCAACGGCATTCTGCACGTCAGCGCGAAAGACAAGGGCACCGGCAAGGAGAACAAGATCACCATCAAGGCCAATTCCGGCTTGAGTGAAGAGGAAGTGCAGCGCATGGTGCGCGATGCCGAGATGAATGCGGAAGAAGACCACAAGAAGCGTGAGCTGGTCGATGCCCGCAACCAGGCAGACGCTGCGGTGCACAGTGTGCGCAAATCGCTTTCGGAGTATGGCGACAAGCTGGACGCTGGCGAAAAATCGGCCATCGAAACATCCTTGAAGGAAGCGGAAGAGGCGATCAAGTCGGAAGACAAGGCTGACATCGAGGCCAAGACCGCCGCACTGCTGACAGCCAGCCAGAAGCTGGGCGAAAAGATGTATGCCAGCCAAGCCGCTGAACCCGGCGCGGCCGGCGGCGCCGCATCCGGTGGCGGTGGAGCCCAGGCTGCAGGCGACGACACCGTGGTCGACGCCGAGTTCAAGGAAGTCAAGGACGGCAAGGCCTGATCGCCCCCTGTGTTTTGAAGTCTCCCGACGGGAGGGCCGCATGACATCCGCGGCCCTCCCGTTTGTCCATTGTTTTTGAACCGAATTACAAGGCTGAACCCGTGGCCAAACGTGACTATTACGAAGTATTGGGCGTCAGCAAAAACGCCTCGGATGACGAGATCAAGAAGGCCTACCGCAAGCTGGCCATGAAGCATCACCCCGACCGCAATGACGGCAACAAAGAGTCGGAGGAAAAATTCAAGGTCGTCAAGGAGGCCTACGAGTGCCTGTGCGACGTGCAAAAGCGCGCCGCCTACGACCAGTACGGCCACGCCGGGGTCGATTCGTCCGCTGGCGGCTTTGGCGCGGGCGCTGGTGGTTTTGGCGACTTCGGCAACATTTTTGACGAGATTTTCGGCGGCGGGCGGCGCGGTGGCGGCGGGCCGCAGGTTTACCGCGGCAACGACCTGAGCTATTCGCTGGAAATCAGCCTCGAAGATGCCGCACATGGCGTCACCAAGAATCTGCGCATCCCCGGCTGGGAAGAATGCGGCGCCTGCCACGGCAGCGGCGCCAGGCCCGGCACCAAGCCCATCACCTGCACCACCTGCCACGGCAGCGGCCAGGTGGCGCAACGCATGGGGCCGTTTGCCATGCAGCAGACCTGTCCGACCTGCCACGGCACAGGCAAGCTCATTCCCGAGCCCTGCACGGCCTGTCATGGCCGTGGCCGCATCCAGAAGCAGAAGACCCTGGAAGTGCAGATTCCCGCTGGCATCGACTCAGGCATGCGCATCCGCTCCACCGGCAACGGCGAACCCGGCGTCAACGGCGGACCGCCCGGCGACCTGTACGTGGAAATTCACATCAAGCAGCACGCCGTGTTCGAGCGTGATGGCGAAGACCTGCACTGCCATGTGCCGGTGAGCATGGCCACGGCGGCGCTGGGCGGCAGCATCGACGTGCCCACGCTGGGCGGCAAAGCCGAGATCGACCTGCCCGAAGGCACGCAGACCGGCAAGACCTTCCGCCTGCGCGGCAAAGGCATCAAGGGCCTGCGTTCGAGCTATCCCGGCGATCTGTACTGCCACATCACGGTGGAGACGCCGGTCAAGCTGAGCGAGGAGCAGAAGCGCCTGCTGCGCGAGCTTGACGACTCGCTCAAAAAAGGCGGCGACCGCCATTCGCCGCAGGCGAAATCCTGGTTCGACAAGGCCAAGGAATTCTTCAAGCCGGTTTGAGCACGCACCGAGAACCGCCGCTTTGCTCGGTTCGCCCCTCCTGAGAAAACGCCGGGCCGCCCCAAGTTTTCTCATCCCACTCGGGGGGCGGGCTGTGCCATCCCCCCTCCCGACCTCCCCCACGCCGTGGGGGAGGTGAGATCACTCCCTCCCCGCTCGTGGGGAGGGATGGGGTGGGGAGTGCCCGGCCCTGGGGGCGCTCATGAGAAAACGCAGGGCCGCCCCAAGTTTTTCATCCCCCTCGGGGGGCCTGACGCGAACGCGGCAGGTCTGGGGGCGCTCTCAAGGAAACGCTCAAAATGCAAGGCGGTGGCAAGGGGTGCGAAAATAGCGCCCTTTGTCATCACACACGCATCATGGACGCAGAACGCCTCAACGCCATCTCCAACCGAATTTCCGACCTCCAGCAGCGCATTCAAGCGCTAAGGGGGTATCTTTGACTTCGATGCCAAGTCGGCGCGGCTGATGGAAGTTGCGGGAGCGCTGGAAGACCCGCAGGTCTGGAACGACCCTAAGCGCGCGCAGGAGCTGGGCCGCGAGCGCAAGTCGCTCGAAACCGTGGTGCTCGGCCTGGAGCAACTCACCACAGCGCTTGCCGATCACAGCGAGCTCTTCGAGATGTCGCGCGAGGAAGGCGATGACGCCACCTGCGAAGCCATCGAGGCAGATGTCGAGAAGTCTGCCGCCGAAGTCGAGGCGCTGGAATTCCGCCGCATGTTCTCCAACCCGCTCGATCCGAGCAATTGCTTTATCGACATCCAGGCTGGCGCCGGCGGCACCGAAGCCTGCGACTGGGCCAGCATGCTGCTGCGCCAGTACCTGCGCTACTGCGAACGCAAGGGCTTCAAGACCGAGGTGATGGAAGAGACCGAGGGCGACGTGGCCGGCCTGCGCAGCGCCAGCATCAAGATCGAGGGCGACTACGCCTACGGCCAGCTCCGCACCGAAACTGGCGTGCACCGCCTGGTGCGCAAGAGCCCGTTTGACTCGTCCGGCGGCCGCCACACCAGCTTTGCCAGCGTATTCGTCTATCCCGAGGTGGACGACTCGATCGAGATCGACATCAACCCCGCCGACGTGCGCACCGACACCTTTCGCGCCAGCGGCGCCGGCGGCCAGCACATCAACAAGACCGACTCCGCGGTGCGCCTCACGCACATCCCGACAGGCATCGTGGTGCAGTGCCAGAACGATCGATCGCAGCACAAAAACCGCGCCGAGGCGTGGCAGATGCTGCGCTCGCGCCTGTACGAGCACGAGATGCGCAAACGCATGGCCGAGCAGCAGACGCTCGAATCGACCAAGAGCGACGTGGGTTGGGGCCACCAGATCCGCAGCTATGTGCTCGACCAAAGCCGCATCAAAGACCTGCGCACCAACGTCGAAATTTCCAACACTCAAAAAGTGCTCGACGGCGATCTCGACGAATTCATCACCGCCAGCCTGAAGTCCGGCCTTTGAACCTCACGGCTCGCGTTCCCTCTATCGCCCCTATCGCCCCGCTGAAACCCGCACTGCCATGACCGCCAAACCCGACACGCCTGCCCGCATCACCCGCCTGGCGGATTACACCCCGCCGTCCTACGCCATCGACAGCGTGCACATGCGCTTCGATCTCGACCCCGCCAAGACCCGCGTGCACAGCCGCATGGCGGTGCGCCGCATCGACGGCGCCGCCGAGTCCACCCCGCTGGTGCTCGACGGCGAAGACATCACCCTGTTGACCCTGAAAGTGAACGGCGAATTCGTCGCCTTCCGCCAGGACGGCAATACCCTGGTGCTCGACAAACTGCCCGAGACGTTCACACTGGAAATCGAAACCCTCAACGTCCCCCAGGCCAACACCCAATTGGCCGGTCTTTACATGTCGGGCGGCGCGTTCTTCACCCAGTGCGAGGCCGAGGGCTTTCGCCGCATCACCTACTGGCCCGACCGCCCGGATGTGATGAGCCGTTTTCACGTCACCCTGCGTGCCGACAAGGCGCAGTACCCGGTCCTGCTGTCCAACGGCAATCTGGTGTCACAGGCCGAGTTGGACGGCGGCCGTCATGAGGCGGTCTGGGATGATCCATTCCCCAAACCTTGCTATCTGTTCGCCCTGGTCGGCGGCAATCTGGTGTGCCGCGAGCAGACCGTGCGCGCCGCCTCGGGCAAGACGCATCTGCTGCAGGTCTATGTGCGCGCGGGCGATCTCGACAAGACCGAGCACGCGATGGAGTCGCTGATCAAGTCGATCGCATGGGACGAACAGCGCTTCGGCCTGAGCCTCGATCTGGACCGTTTCATGATCGTGGCGGTGAGCGACTTCAACATGGGCGCCATGGAGAACAAGGGCCTCAATATTTTCAACACCAAGTATGTGCTGGCCAATCCGGCCACCGCCACCGATGCGGACTATGACGGGATTGAGAGCGTGGTCGGCCACGAGTACTTCCACAACTGGACGGGCGACCGCATCACCTGCCG
>JAQTVS010000037.1 GCA_028706735.1 Thiomonas sp. | reverse complement strand
GCGGTGGTGGTGCTGTGGTGGAGGCTGGCGCGGCATCAGGCCGATGCGCAGTGGCGCAATGCCGGCGTGCTGCTGGCGGCGCTGCTGGCGCTCGGCGCAACGGGGGCCGCACTGCATGCGATCAACCTGCCCTGGCCGCTGGGCCTGACGCTGGCAGCGGCGGTGTTCGCTGGCGGCGCGTGGGCGTTGTTGCGCTTCGATCCGCTGGGGCGGTTGGTGCGCGATCGCTACACTTCCCGTCGGCTACGCCGCACGTCCTGACCCTTCTTCTGTCCCTTTCGCATGATGGACTTCATCCAGATCACCAACGACCCCGATTTTGCCGCCTTTGCCGTGCGCTGCGGCGTGGCGCGGATCATGGTGGACCTGGAGCGCCACGGCAAGCAGGAGCGCCAGGGCGGCATGGGCACCTTCATTTCCGACCATGTCCCGCAAGACGTGGCCATCGTCCGCCAGGCGGCGCCGCATGCGGCGCTGATCGTGCGCATCAACCCCCTGCATGAGGCTAGCGCTGACGACATCGATCAGGCCATCGCCAGCGGCGCCAGCCATCTCATGCTGCCGATGTTTCGCAGCGCGGATGCCGTGGCGCAGTTCGTCGGGATGGTGGCAGGCCGTGCCCAGACCATCGCCCTGCTCGAAACGCGCGACGCGCTGCAAAGCCTGCCGCATTGGGCAGGGCTGAGCGGTCTGGATGAAATTTATGTGGGCCTCAATGACCTGCACCGCGAGCTGGGCCTGCGCTTCATGTTCCAGCCGCTGGCCGACGGCGTGGTCGATCGCGTCGCGGCCGTGGCGAAGCGGCAGGGCAAACGCTTCGGCTTCGGCGGCATCGCCCGGCTGGACGAAGGGCTGCTGCCCGGACGCGTGGTGCTGGGTGAGCATCTGCGCCTGGGGTCGCGCAGCGTGATTCTGTCGCGCACCTTCAACCGCGAGCGCATCGAAGCCCCCGATTCCGACTGGCATGCCATCTACGCCGAAGAAATCGAGCGCCTGCGCCATGCCACGCAGGTGCTGGCGCAGCGCGAGCCCGCCGAGATCGAGAACGACCGCCTGCTGGCCATCGACCTCATCACCCGCGTCGCCCAGAGTCTGGGGCCCATGTTGACGCCGCGCTGAACCTCCGTGGCCAAACGTCTGTTCGACATCGTGCTGGCGCTGCTGGCGCTGTTGCTGTTCTCGCCGGTGATGGTCGCTGCGGCGCTGGCCGTGTGGCTCGACTCCGGCCGCCCGGTGCTGTTCGCCCAGACCCGCGTGGGTCGGGGAGCGCAGCCCTTCCGGCTCTACAAATTCCGCAGCATGGTGGTGGACGCGACCCAGCGGGGATCGCACAGCACCGCGCAAAACGATCCCCGCATCACCCGCGTCGGCCGCTTCCTGCGGCGCAGCAGCGTGGACGAACTGCCGCAACTGCTTAACGTGCTGCTGGGCGACATGAGCCTGGTCGGCCCGCGGCCCGACGTGCCCGCGCAGCGCAGCAACTACACCGAAGAACAATGGGCCCTGCGCCACCGCGTGCGCCCCGGCATCACCGGGCTGGCCCAAGCCCTCTACCGCTCAAGCGCCACGCCGCAGCAACGGCTGCAGGCCGATCTCGACTATGCCCGCAACCCCAGCCTGCTGGTCGATCTGCGCATCATCGGCCTCACTGTGGTGCAACTGTTCCGGCGCAACGCAAACTGAGAGGGTATAAACGAATCTGCCATGTCCGCTCCTCGCGCCCAAACGCCCCCGCTCGGTGTTGCAAATGCGCGCCGTGCCGACGGGCACGGCTGTGCTTTGCGCCTTGATCGGGGGCGTTTGGACGCGCTGCTCGGCCACGCCGGATTCATTCACACCCTCTGACCCGCGCCGTCAAAGCGCGACAATGCCGCCATGTGTGGAATTTATGGATTTTTCGACCGTACCGGCCTCAACCTGAGCGAGCAAACCCTCGTGGCGATGGACACCAGCCTCGTCCACCGCGGCCCGGACGACAGCGGCGTGTTCACCGCATCGGGCGTGGCCATCGGAAACCGAAGGCTCTCCATCATCGACCTCGCCGGTGGACACCAACCCTTCGTCAGCGACGACGGCCGCATAGCGCTGGTGCAGAACGGCGAGATTTTCAACCACTTGGAACTGCGCGCTGAAGCGCAGCGCCAGGGCGTGCGCTTCCACTCCGATCACAGCGATACCGAGGTTTTGCTGCGGCTGTATGAGCGCGAAGGGCTGGGCTTCCTGCCGCGGCTCAACGGCATGTTCGCCATCGCCATCTGGGACGGGCGTGATCCCGAAAATCCCCGGCTTCATCTCGTGCGCGACCGCATCGGCGTCAAGCCGCTGTTCGTGCACGACGACGGCCGTCAGGTGTTGTTCGGCTCCGAAATCAAGGCCATTCTGGCAGCCCAGCCCGGCAGGCCCGCGCTCGATCTGCCCGCGCTGCAACACTACCTCGCCTACAACTACGTTCCGCCGCCCTTCACCCTGTTCGCGGGCGTGCGCCACGTCATGCCGGGCACGGTGCTCACCGTCGATGGCGCTGGCAGCCACACGCGCCGCTGGTGGAGCCTGGCCGAGCAGGCGCCTGCGCCGCAAACCTTCAGCGCCTGGCAGGAAGAATTCCTCGACCTGCTCGACGACGCGGTGAAGCTGCGGCTGCGCGCCGACGTGCCCTTCGGCGCCTTTCTCTCGGGCGGGGTCGATTCCAGCACCGTCGTGGCGCTCATGGCGCGGCATGTGCGCGAGCCCGCCCGCACCTTCTGCATCGGCTTTCCCGACCCGCGCTTCGACGAATCGCCCTACGCCCGCGAAGCCGCGCAGCGCTTCGGCGCCACACACCGCGAGCGCATCGTGCAGCCCGACATGCTTAACGACTGGGCCCGCGTGCTGTGGCACTGCGACCAGCCCCACGGCGACGCCTCGTTCATGCCCACGCGCGAGGTGTCGCGCCTTGCGGTGCAAGACGTCAAAGTCGTGCTCACCGGCGACGGCGGCGACGAGCTGTTCGCCGGCTACGACAAATACGCCAGCTTTGTGGCCAACCCCGCCTTGCGCGATCTGCCCGCTGCCGACTTCGCGCGGCACTATGTGGAGCACACCGGGCTGTTCGGCGAGCAGGCCCGCGCCGCGCTGTTCCAACCCTGGCTGCGGAAAAAGCTGGCCGATGTGGACAGCGTGCGCGACGTGGCCGCACCCTGGTTCGCGCAGGCGGCGCATTTCGACCGCGTCAACCAGATGCTGTTTCTGGACATGATGTTGCTGCTGCCCGGCAACAACCTCGTCAAGCCCGACCGCATGGGCATGTCGGTGTCGCTGGAGGCGCGCACGCCTTTTCTCGATTGGCGCATGATGGAGTTCGCTTATCGCACGCCGGGAGACGCCAAGCTGAAAGACGGCGACAAGAAACACTGGTTCAAGCGCGCGGTCGAGCCGCTCATCGGCGCCGACCTCGCGCACCGCAAGAAGCAGATGTTCACCGTCCCCATCGGCGAGTGGTTCCGCGGGCCGCGCAAGGCCTGGCTGGCCGCGCTGCTGTTTGCCCCGAACGCGCTCGGCGCGCGGCTGTTCGAGGCCGACACGGTGCGCAAGCTGTTCGACGACCATGTCTCGGGCGTGGCGAATCACACCCGCGAACTGCGCGCCCTGGCCGCTCTGGAGCTCTGGGCGCAGCAGTTCGAGCCCGAGATTCCCGCATGAGCCGGGCACAGCGCATCCTTGCCGTGGCCTACGGCGGCGGCCACATTGTCATGATGCTGCCGGTGCTGCGCGCCCTGCGCGAGCAGCGTCCAGACCTCGACATCACCCTGCTGGCGCTCACCACCGCAGCCCGCGTAGCGCGCGATGCCGGCGAAACGCCGCTGGGCTATGCCGATCTGCTGCACTTGCTGTCGCCCGGCGAGCAGACGCAGGCGCTGAACCTGGGCCGCGCGCTGCAGCCGGGCAACACCCATCCCGACATTTCAGAAGCCGAAACCGTGGCCTACCTCGGCATCAACGCCTGGGATCTGCAGCAACAGCTCGGCACGGAAGAGGCGCAAACCTTGCTCGCGGCCAAGGGTCGCCACGGTTTTTATCCGCTGCATTTTTTTCGCAGCGTGCTCAACCATCTGCAGCCCGATCTGGTGCTGGCGACCAACTCGCCGCGCAGCGAACAAGCCGTGGTCGATGCCGCTACCGAGGCGGGCATTCCCAGCCTGGCGTTGCTCGACCTGTTTGCCATAGGTGCACCGCCCCCGGAAGCCCGCGAGCGGACTTCGCCTCCCTCGGGGGAGCAAAAGCCTCGGGGCGGCCCGTCGGCTTTTGTCGGAGACGCCTTCGCCGCCCGCACCCGCCATCCCAGCCGGGTCTGCGTGTTGTCTGAAGCCGTGCGCGACAACCTCATCCGGGCCGGATGGCCGCCCGAGCGCATCGCCGTCACCGGCAACCCGGCGTTCGATGCGCTGGGCGCCCCGCAAACGCACGCGGCCGGGCTCGCGTTGCGCGCCGAGTTGGGTGCGCCGCAGCGAACACTCATCCTGCTCGCGTTGCAACCCGAGCCCGCCACGCACCCGGCCTCGCCCGGCCGCCAGGGCGACCCGCATCTGCCCGAACGGGTGCTGCAAGCCTGCATCGACAGCGTGCGCCCGCATCCCGACTGGACGCTCATCGTGCGCCCCCACCCCTCGCAGCCCTCGCCTGCCCTGCCCGGCGATCCGCAACTGCGCGTCTCGGCCGCCTCCGAGCCGCTGCACCCGCTGCTGCACGCGGTGGACGCCGTCATCACCGGCACCTCCACCGTCGCACTCGAAGCCCATCTGACGGGCAGGCGCGTGCTGCAACTGCTCGACTCCATCGCCGCGCCCGCCATGCCCTTTCTCGCGCTGGGCGTGGCCGATGCCGCGTGTCACCTGAGCGATCTGCCGCAGACGCTGGCCGCCCTGCTCGCGCAACCCAGCATGGAGCGCGCAGCCGTCCGCGACGGCCCCACCGCCGGGCCGCCCCAAGGCGGGCAACTCCCCCTCCCAACCTTCCCCACAACGTGGGGAAGGAGTGGCTGCTCCCTCTCCACTTGTGGGGAGGGCCGGGGTGGGCGTCTCCCCCTCCCAACCTCCCCCACATCGTGGGGGAGGAGTGACTGCTCCCTCTCCACTTGTGGGGAGGGTCGGGGTGGGCGTCTCCCCCTCCCAACCTCCCCCACATCGTGGGGGAGGAGTGACTGCTCCCTCTCCACTTGTGGGGAGGGTCGGGGTGGGGATGGCGCCCTTGGCGGGCAGCGAGGGCAAAGCCCGAGCGTGGGGGCGCCCAGCACTGCCGCAGACCGGGTGAGCAAGCAGGCCCTGGCCCTGCTCGCAGCCCACCCCCGCCCCACTCCACCTGACCCGGCCTGAACCCATGACCACCATCGCCACGATCTGCGCCCGCGGCGGCAGCAAAGGCCTGCCGGGCAAGAACATCCTGCCCTTCGCGGGCCTGCCGCTCATCGCGCACAGCATCCGCTTTGCGCTGCGGCACCCCGCCATCAGCGTCGTCTACGTCTCCACCGACGACCAGGCCATCGCGCACATCGCCCGCGAGGCCGGGGCGGTGGTGCCCTATCTGCGCCCGGCGGAACTGGCGCGCGACGACACGCCCAAGCTCCCTGTCATCGAGCACCTGGTCGCGCATCTCGAAGCGCAGGGGCAAACCGTCACCCGCATCGTCGATCTGCAACCCACCTCGCCGCTGCGCACCCCCGAAGACCTCGACGGCTGCCTCGCCCGCGCCAACGCCCCCGATGCGCCGGGACTGGTGCTCAGCGTGTTCGACAGCGGTTTCAACCCCTATTTCAACCTCGTCGAAGCGCAGCCCGGCGGCAGCGTCAGCATCAGCAAGGGCGGCGGCCTGACCGCCCGCCAGAGCGCGCCCAAAGTCTGGGCGCTCAATGGCTCGATCTACGTCTGGCGGCGCGAAGCCCTGGCCCACGCCGCGCAGCACGGCTTGTGGAGCGTGCCCGTGGCGGCTTACGCCATGCCCCCGCAACGCTCGGTGGACATCGACACCGCCGACGACTTCGCCCTGGCCGAATGGCGCCACAATCGGCAGCAATCCGGAACTTGATATGCCCAACAACCGCGTCTTTCTTATCGCCGAAGCCGGCGTCAACCACAACGGCCAACTCGACCTCGCGCTCCAACTCGTCGACGCCGCCCACGCCGCCGGTGCCGACGCGGTCAAGTTCCAGACCTTCCGCGCCGAAGACCTCGCCCTGCCCGGCGCCGCCACCGCCGCCTACCAGCAGGGCGCCACCGGCGAGACCGATCAATTCGCCATGCTGCGCAAGCTCGAACTCAGCGCCGAGCAGCACCAGATCGTCGCCGCCCATTGCGCACATGTCGGCATCGAGTTCATGTCCACCCCGTTCTCGGAAGCCGCGGTGGATCTGCTGGTCGGCCTGAAGGTGCGGCGGCTCAAAATTTCGTCCGGAGAAATCGTCAATCGCCCCCTGCTGGCCAAGGCTGCCGCCACCGGATTGCCGCTCATTCTCTCCACCGGCATGGCCACCCTGGCCGAAGTCAAGCAGGCCGTCGGCTGGGTGCAGACGGCGTGGGGGCAGCGGGGGCAAAGTCCGAGCGCCGGGGATCTCCCACCTATGCTCGCCCTCTTGCAATGCACCTCCGCCTATCCCGCACCGGATGACGCGTTGAATCTGCGCGCCATCGCCACCCTGCGCACCGAGACCGGGCTGCCCACCGGCTATTCCGACCACAGCCTGGGCAATGCCGCCGCGCTAGCGGCCGTGGCCCTGGGGGCCTGCGTGATCGAAAAGCACATCACCCTCGACCGCAACCTGCCCGGCCCCGACCACCGCGCCTCCAGCGAACCGGCCGAGTTTGCCGCGCTGGCGCGTGACATCCGCCGCATCGAAGCCATGCTGGGCGACGGCATCAAGGCCCCGCGGCCCGACGAGATCGACGTGCGCGCCGTGGCCCGCCGCAGCGTGGTGCTGGCCACCGCCCTGCCCGCAGGCGCCGTGCTGCAGCGCGAACACCTGCAACTGCGCCGCCCCGCCAGCGGCATTCCCGCCGCAGAGTTTGATACCGTCATCGGCCAGCGCCTGCTTACTGACACCCCGGCGGGCGCCGTGTTGCAGTGGGAAAACCTCAAGAAACTGATTCAGGGCGACACCGAATAGGCCTATGCGGCGGCCCGAGCCTATGCGGGGTTCAGCTTTGCCTTGGAGCCTTCACCAGCCCCTGCAGTGCAACGCGTAGCGGCGGCAGAGCAGTCTGCACAGTGTCCCAAACCACGTCCTGATCAATCTCGAAATAGCCGTGCGCGATGCGATTGCGCATGCCACGCATGTTCCGCCAAGGAATCTGAGGATGCATATCGGCAAAATCGGGGGAGCGGTCCATGACCTTTGTTGCGGCTTCTCCGAGCACGATCAGGCTCATGACCACGGCCTGCTGAGTGCGTTTGTCATTCAGGAAATCAGCCCTGCTCATACCCTCGACAAACCCGACAGCGTCTGTGGCGGCTTGCCGCATGTGCTCCAGATAATCGGACAGCCGGTTTTCCCTCATACTGGGCGGGCTTCAGCCAGCACTTGCTCACGAAAGGACGGCGGCAAATCTCTTGGGGTCAGCACATCCACCCGCAGGCCCATCAACTGCTCCAACTCCTCCTGCAATCCCCCCAGATCAAACAGCGTGGTGCCGGGCTCAGGATCGACCAGCAGGTCTAGATCGCTATCTTCGGTATCACGACCCTGCAACACAGAGCCAAACACCCGAGGGTTGCTCAGCCGATAACGCTGCACGGCGCTACGAACGGAAGCACGGTGTTGAGCAAGGGCTTGCGACGGTTTCATGTGCACAGTTTAGGCGGTGACACCTCAAGGACACGCACTTTTTCCTGCACCTCGCAGGAAGGATGTTGCACACCCGCCTAATGGCCGGAATGGGTCGGCAACGTTTCACGCCAAAGCATTGAACATCCGTGCGCCGATCAAGCTGCAGGCTGCGAAGTTTTCGTCTCTCCCCCGAAATTGCGGCATCATTCACCTCAGGCAAGAAAGCACACAAGAGACAACATGGCCACCCTGATTCCTGCGCTGGGCTCCTGCGTTTCGCGCATGACGCCCGGCGAGCGCCGCACCGCCGAGCGGCTGGAAGACAAGCTCGACGCCGACTACCTGCTCTGGTACGACGTGGCCGTCGGGCCCCGGCACCAGCACCCGGACTTTGTCGTCATGCACCCGCGCCGGGGCATTCTGATTCTGGAGGTCAAGGATTTCCGGCTCTCTACTCTCATCCAGGCCAACAAGCAGACCTGGGACATCCACGGCGAACTCGGCCCCAAGACCATTCCCAACCCGCTGGAGCAGGCCCGGCAGTACGCGCACCAAGTGGTTCACGCGCTGGAGCGCGACCCGCAGTTGGTGCAGCATGACGGCCGACACCAGGGCAAGCTGGCCTTTCCGTGGAGCTACGGCGTGGTGCTGCCCAACATCACCCGCGCGCAGTTCGACAAGGCCGAGCTCGCCCACGCCATCGAACCGCACCGCGTGGTCTGCCAGGACGAGATGCTTGAGGCGGTGGAGCCCGAGGCGCTGCAAAGCCGCCTGTGGGACATGTTCCCCTTCATGATGGGCGGCGTCATGTCGCTGCCGCAGATGGACCGGGTGCGCTGGATCATGTTCCCCGAGGTGCGTGTGCAGGTGACCTGCGAGCTGTTCAACGATGACGACGAAGCCGCCGAACTGCCCAGCATCATGCGGGTGATGGACCTGCAGCAGGAGCAGCTGGCCCGCAGCCTGGGCGACGGGCACCGCGTCATCCACGGCGTGGCCGGTTCGGGCAAGACCATGCTGCTGGGCTGCCGGGCCGAACACCTGGCCAAGGCCGTCAACACCAAAGACGCCGCATCCAGCAAACCCATCCTCATCCTTTGCTACAACGAACCGTTGGCCCGGCAACTCGCGCGCGTGATGGCCGCCAAAGGCATAGCTGAGCGCGTGCACGCGGTGCACTTCCACAAGTGGTGCCGCGACCAGCTGGTGGCCTACGGGCAAAGCCTGCCCGCCAACAACCAGTCGGTCACCGACAAGATGGCCGACATGGTCCAGCGCGTCATCACCGGCGTGGGCCGCCGCCAGATCCCCAGCGGGCAATACCAGGCCGTGCTCATTGACGAAGGCCACGACTTCGCGCCCGAATGGCTGCGTCTGGTGGTGCAGATGGTCGACCCCGCCACCAACAGCCTGCTCGTGCTGTTTGATGACGCGCAGAGCATCTACGAACGCAAGCAGAAGAAGAACTTCAGCTTCAAGCGCGTGGGCATCCAGGCGCAGGGTCGCACCACCATCCTCAAGATCAACTACCGCAACACGCGGCAGATATTGCAGACCGCCAGCCTCGTTGCCGCTGATCTACTGACCGCCGAAGACAAAGACGACGACGGCGTGCCCCTGCTCAAGCCCGTGAGCTGCGGGCGCGACGGCGAGGCGCCGCTCATCATCCGCCTGCCCACCCTGCGCGAAGAAGCCGCCCAGGTGGCCGACCTGCTGGCCACCGCCCACCGCGAAGGCCACGCCTGGGGCGACATGGCCATCCTCTGCCGGCGCTGGAGCGAAATGGACCTGTGCGCCGACGCGCTGGCCCGGCGCGGCCTGCCACACCAGGTGCGCAAGAAATCCGGGCAGTTCGACCCCGGCCAGGACAATATCAAGGTGATGACCCTGCACGTGAGCAAAGGCCTGGAGTTCCCCGTGGTGGCCCTGGTGGGCGTGGGCCACATGCCCGCCGAGGGCGAAGACGAGCGGGAGGAAGCGCGGCTGTTCTATGTGGGGGCGACGCGGGCGACGCAGCGCTTGGTGATTGGGACGAGCGGGAGCGGAAAATTCGCTGCTCGCATTCAGGCATAAGGCGAGATCTGCCCCGAATGCCCTGCCAGTTTTGGGGTCATATTGCGTTGAGCGCGTCGGCCACCTTTTGCGTGGCCACTATCAGATCCTTCACCAGCCGCTCATCCACTTCCAGCAGGCCTTCGTACTCCCCGAGGTTGCGTTTGTTGTGGCACAGGTCCAGCACACGCCAGACCTCCGGCCCCAACCCCAGCGTGTGCGGCAGCACCTGAAAGACGATGTAGCGGTTGGCGGCGCGGTAGCCCTTGGCGCGCAGCGCGGCCAGGCACAAGGCGTGGGCCGCGTTATAGGCCAGGTCGAAGCGGCTCTCCAGCGCCAACGTGGCGTTGTCTGCGTCCGCCAGACGGGCGCGGCCCGCGCGCTGTAAGCCGGCGATCTCGGCCGTGTCGGGCGGCTCCGGTTTGAGCGAGCCGCCGGGTCGGCTCAGGTTTTCAAGCGGGTTGGTCGGGCTCATGCTGCGGTGAGTCCTCCTGGCCGATCAGCCATATCTTGGGCTGTTGCATCACGCGGTTGATGAACGCATTGTCGCCCTGCAGTCGGGCGCGGAAATCGGCGGCGGTGTAGAGCGCCGGGTTGACCGTGCGGCGCAGTCTCTGGCTGGCGCTTTCCAGTGCACCAAACACCTCGCCATAACCCAGCGTGTTGCTCACCACCAGCAGGTCCACATCGCTCGCGGCCGTGTCCTGTTGTTTTGCGATGGAGCCGAACACAAAGGCCCGCTCGATCTGCGGCGCCAGCGGTGCCAGCGCAGCGCGCAACACATCGGCCAGCCCCATCGTCTTGAGCACCAGCCCGCGCAACTCGGCAAACACCGGCGACGCTTCGTTGGCCTGAAAGTGTTTCTGGTTGCCCAGCTTGCGTACGGTGAGCAAACCCGCGTCGGCAAGGCCGGCCAGCTCGCGCTGCACCGCGCCCGCGCCCGACTGCGCCAAGCCGATCACCTCGTTGGTGTAGAAGCTACGGTCCGGCGCGGCGAACAGGACGGCGAGCACGCGCTGGCGCACCTTGGGGAAGAGCGCGTCGGCGGCGGACGATGAGGTAGGCGTCTGTTTTGTACCCATATTGGGTTCTATGATACCCAAATAAGGTTTGTTTGAGGTGGTTCTGCCATTCGGTCGAATACAAGACCACTCAAGCCTCCCGCCGCAAGGCCACGCCTGGGGCGACATGGCCATCCTCGCCGCACCACAGCGAAATGGACCTGTGCGCCGAATTCCTGCGCAAACGCAAGTTGCCGCACCAGCTGCGCCGGAACTCATCCAGCGTGTTCGACCCCGCGCACGACAGCATCCAGGTGATGACGCTGCACGCGAGCAAAGGGCCAGGAGCCTGTCGGACTTGGGAATCGCGGGCTGCAAAAAGCCGCCGCAGGCCATCCACACACCCTTTTTTCGCTCTACGCGCCCCAAGCCCGACAGGCTCCTAGAGTTCCCGGCGCCGGGCGCATGCCCGCCGAGGGCGAGGACGCGCGCGAGGAAGCACGGCTGGTCTATGTGGGGGCCACGCGGGCGATGCAGCGGTTGGTGATTGGGGTGAGCGGGGGCGGGACGTTCGCTGTCCGTTTATAGGTCAATGCGTGCTGGGTTCGATCATGTCCGGCACGATCTTTGGTTTTGGTGCGCATTTGCCGGCGGTCACAAACCCGCACCACTTGGTGGACTGCGCGTGGTGTTTATCTGCGTGGTGTTTATCTCTCCGCGTGCCTCATTTGCCCGGTGCTGCCGCGCTTTCGCCGCTGGCGTGACGTTCGCACGATTGCGCCCTTTCCGCCCCGCGCCGGGTGGCTGCACTGCAATCTCTGCAAAAATCTTCCCGTTGGCCACCTGCCGTGCTGACTTACCCCCCACTGCCCTCGCCCCATGCCCCGCCGCATTCTCTATCTCTCTGGCACCCGTGCCGACTTCGGGCTGATGCGCCAGACTTTGCACGCGGCCGCTTCGTGTCCGGGACTGGAGGTGGCGGTGGCGGTCACGGGCATGCATCTCCACCCCGACTACGGCCACACGGTGGACGACATCGCGGCCAGCGGGCTGCGCATCGCGGCGCGCATTCCCAGCGACGTGGGCGCGCGCGACGGTGCGGGCATGACGCGGGCGATCAGCCAGACGCTCGCCGGGCTGGTGCCGGTGCTGCAGGCCGAGCAGCCTGACGCACTGCTGCTGCTGGGCGACCGGGGTGAGATGCTCGCGGGGGCCATTGCCGCGCTGCATCTGGGCGTGCCGTCGATCCACCTGCACGGCGGCGAGCGCTCTGGCACCGTGGACGAGCCGGTGCGCCATGCCATCAGCAAGCTCGCGGCGCTGCATTTCTGCGCCACGGCGCAGTCACGCGAGCGCCTCATCGCCATGGGCGAAGACCCGCACCGTGTGCATGTGGTGGGCGCGCCGGGGCTGGACGATCTGTCTGATGCGCTGCATCTTCCGCGCGAGGCCGCGCTGCAGGCTTTGCAGACGGCGCTGGCGCGGCAGGCTCCCCTCCCCAACCCTCCCCACTTGTGGGGAGGGAGCAATCACTCCTCTCCCACGCTTTGGGAGAGGCTGGGAGGAGAAGATGCCCTCCCCAACCCTCCCCACTTGTGGGGAGGGGGCACGGATGTTGTAGTGAGAGGGTTTGCTCCTCCTCCACCAGTGGGGGAGGCCGGGAGGGGGAGCCTGGCCGAGCGCCCTTACGCCCTCGTTCTTTTCCACCCCGTGGTGCAGGAAGCGGACGACGCCGCCGCGCAGACCCAGGCGCTGCTCGACGGCCTGCGGGCCGCCGGGGCGGGGTCGGCCTTCAGCGTGGTGTGGCTGGCGCCCAATGCCGACGCGGGTTCGGGCCCCATCGAAGCCTTGCTGCGGGCGCAGCAGTGGACAGGGTTTCACCGCATCACCCATCTGCCGCGCGCCGACTATCTGGCCGCGCTGCGCCACGCCGCGGTGCTGGCGGGCAATTCGTCGTCGGGCATCATCGAGGCGGCCAGCCTGGACACGCGGGTAGTCAACGTCGGCAGCCGCCAGAACCTGCGCGAGCGCAACGCCAACACGGTGGACGTGCCGCCGCAGGCCAGCGTCATCGAAGCCGCCGTGCGGCAGGCGCTGGCCGACGGGCCCTGGCCGCCCCCGGAAGCAAACGTCTATGGTGACGGCCAGAGCGCCGCGCGCATCGCGCATCTGCTGGCCACTCTGCCGCTGTCTGGCGATCTGCTGCACAAGGTCAATCGTTATTGAAACCACTATGTCCCCATCCTCCGAGAAACCTGTCTTGATCGTGTTTGGCGCCGGTGGCCACGGCCGCGTGGCGGCCGACGCGGCGTTGTTGAGCGGCGCGTTTGCGCGCGTGGTCGCCTCAGACCGCAACGCGGCCACCTGGGGCAGCGAACTGCTGCCCGGCGTGCCGGTGCTCTCCATCGACGACGCCAGCGCCCTGCCCGGCCCGCGCGCGGTGCATGTGGCCATCGGCCACAACGCCATACGGCGCGACGAGGCGGCGCGGCTGGCATCCATCGGGCCGCTGGCCACCATCGTGCACCCCAGCGCCAGCGTGGCGACCTCGGCGCGCGTGCGGCCCGGCTGCCTGATCACGGCGCAGTGCGTCGTCGGGCCCATGGCCGAGCTAGGCATCGGGGCCATCGTCAATCACGGCGCGGTGGTCGATCACGACTGCCGCATTGCTGCCTGGGCGCATGTGGCCCCCGGCGTGACACTCGGCGGCGCGGTGCAGGTGGGCGAAGCCGCCCTGGTGGGCGCGGGCAGCACGGTGCTGCGCAATCTGCGCGTGGGCGCGGGCGCTACGCTGGGCGCGGGCGCGGTGCTGCTGCAAGACCTGCCCGACGGCGAGGCCTGGGCCGGTGTGCCGGCACGCCCCCTTCAAGGAGTTTCGGCATGAATCTCAACACTTTCAACGCCCTTTGTCTGCCCCCCGGCGTCACCTTGCACGAGGCGCTGGCGCGGCTCGATGCCACGGCGCAGGGCATTCTGCTCGTGACCGACGCGCAGGGGCGTCTGCTGCGCACCGTGACTGACGGCGATCTGCGCCGCGCCGCGCTGGCCGGGGTGAGCAACGGGACGCCCTTGTCCGCCCTG
>JAQTVS010000036.1 GCA_028706735.1 Thiomonas sp. | reverse complement strand
GCGGCACCTTCGATCTTTCGGTGCTGCGCTTGACCCGGGGCGTGTTCGAGGTGGTGGCGACCAGCGGCGACACCGCCCTGGGCGGCGACGACTTTGATCAGCGCCTCATGTCCCTCATGCTGGCGCGGGCGGGCGCGCCCGCGCTGCCGCCCGGTCTGCAGCGCCAGTGGCGCATGGCCGCGCGCCGCGCAAAAGAGGCCTTGAGCGACGCCCAAAGCACGGTCTGTTCAGCGCCTTTGCCCGATGGAACGACTTGGGCTGGAACCCTGCAGCGCGCAGAGTTCGAACAGGCCAGCGCCGATCTGGTGCAACGCACCTTGGGCCTGTTGCGCCGTGCCTTGAGCGATGCCCAGGTGCAGGCTGCCGAGGTGCAGGGCGTCGTGCTGGTAGGCGGCGCAACCCGCATGCCCATGATTCGCACTGCGGTGCAACGCGCCATGGGCAAGGCGCCGCTGACCGATCTCGACCCCGATCAGGTGGTGGCGCTGGGCGCGGCCATCCAGGCCAATGCGCTGGCCGGCAATGCCGGGGCGGACGACGTGCTGCTGCTCGACGTCATTGCGCTGTCGCTTGGCGTCGAAACCATGGGCGGGCTGGTCGAGCACATCCTGCCGCGCAACAGCACCATTCCGCAGGCGCGCTCGCAAGACTTCACCACCTTCCGCGACGGTCAGACCGCCATGGCCATCCATGTGGTGCAGGGCGAACGCGAGCTGGTCAGCGACTGCCGCTCGCTGGCGCGCTTCGAGCTGCGCGGTATTCCGCCCATGGTGGCCGGCGCCGCGCGCATCCGCGTAACCTTCGCTGTGGATGCCGATGGCCTGCTCGAAGTCAGCGCGCAGGAACTCACCACCGGGGTGCAGGCGCAGATACAGGTCAAGCCGGCTTACGGGTTGGACGACGCCCAGATCACGCAGATGTTGCAAGACAGCTTCGCGCACGCTCAGGACGACCGCGCCGCGCGTATGCTGCAGGAGGCCCGGGTGGACGCGCAGGCGCTGCTTGCCGCCACGCGCACCGCCATGCAACTCGACCGCGACCTCCTCAGCCCCGAAGAAGACGCGCAGATTCACACCGGCATGGCTGCGCTCGCGCAGGCCGAGCAGGGCGCAGACATCGACCAGATCCGCAACGCCACCGAGGCGCTGACCCGCCTGACCGACGCCTTCGCCGCGCGCCGCATGAACCGCAGCATCCAGCGGGCGCTCGCAGGCCAGTCGGTCGATCGCCTTGCATGGCTCACCGATGCGCAGCCTTCCGGCACGCACTGACCCTTTCCTGTTTCTCCTCACGCATCATGCCTACCATCACCGTCCTGCCGCACCCCGAATACTGCCCTGAAGGCAAGCAGGTCCAAGCCGGACGCGGAACGTCCATTTGCGAAGCCCTGCTGGAGAACGGCGTGCCGATCGAGCACGCCTGCGACATGCAATGCGCCTGCACCACCTGTCATGTGGTCGTGCGCAAAGGCTACGACAGCCTGGGCGAGCCCGACGAAAGCGAAGAAGACCTGCTGGACCGCGCCTGGGGCCTGGAGCCGACTTCGCGGCTGTCCTGCCAGGCCATCCTGTCCGATCAGGACGTGACCGTCGAAATTCCAAAATACTCGATCAACCACGCCAAGGAGCACGGCTGACTCAACGCCGATCAAGCAGCATCAAACCCGCTGGCGGGCCTTTGGTGCCGAGCAGCCGACCCAGCAGCAGACGATAGGTATCGAGGTCGAAGCCGCCCGGCGCATCGTCACTGCGGCCTTCGAGCAGCTCGGCCAGTTCCGCCTCGGTTCGCACGGTGCCCAGATGCCGCCACTGATCGAACACATGGATGTCGGTGCGCTCGTGCTGCGCATCTTGTTCGCGCAGCCCGATCGGCCCCGAAAAAGGCCACGCCCGCAGCCGCTCGGCAGCGAGCGCCAATTGCAGGCGCAGATGATGTTGCGCCGCACTTTCCTTGCCGCAGCACACCCCTTTGCACTGCCCGATCTGGTGCGCAAAGCAGCGCCCCTTGCCGGATTCCAGCCCCAGCGCCTGCGGGCATAGGGCGTGGCGCTGCGCCAGCGTGCGCAGACTCTCAACCGCTTGCCGCTTGCTGCGATAGGTGCCGTAAAGACGCGGGAACTGCTGTGGATCGAGTTCGTCACCGCGCACCAGGGTGAGCAAAGGCAGGGCGTCTGCGGTGTCCGCCAGCCGCCATGCGCAGAGCTGACGCTCGCGGCGCAGTTGCCGGTTGAGCAGGGGCTGCAGGTTCTTGACCAGCTGCGCCTCCAGCAACAGGGCGCCAAATTCTCCAGCGGTTTCCCGCCATTCGACTCGCCGCACGTCCTGCGCGATGCGCATCTCCTTCGCGTCGCGGTGATCCGCCTGAAAGTGCGACAGCACCCGGCCGCGCAGCCGCACACTTTTGCCGATGTAGAGCGGAACATCGCCTTCGCCATAAAACAGATAGACGCCGGGGCCATCGGGGATGTCGTCAATTGGCGTTTCCAGTTGCGGCGGCACGCTGGCGCCGCCGCGCAACAGCTCCTGTGCGGCAGCCTGCACCGCGGGGGCGCCGAGTTCCGCCGTGGCGATGCCCAGCCAATCGTGCAGCAACGCCACATCGCCCATGGCGCGGTGGCGCGCTGTGGTGTGCAGCCCGTGGCGGCGCATGATGGCGTCCAGTCCATGCCCGCGCGCCTGCGGGTAGAGCTTGCGCGAGAGGCGCACGGTGCACAGCGTCTTCACCCGCAGATCGACTCCCTCGCGCGCCGCCGCCTGCTTGAGAAAACCATGATCGAAACGCACGTTGTGCGCCACCAGCACTGCGCCGTTCAGCAGCGCGAGCAACTCCGGCAGCACCGCGCCGAACGCGGGCGCGTCCGCCACCATCGCGTCATCAATGCCGGTAAGCTGCTGGATGAACGGCGGGATGCGCTGCCCGGGATGGACCAGGCGGCTCCACTTCGCCACCACGTCCCCCTGTTCAATCCGCAGGGCCGCCACTTCGGTGATGCGGTCATGCACGGGGTTGGAGCCAGTGGTTTCGAGGTCGAGCAGAACGTAGCAGGGCAGCATGGCTGGAATTGTCGGTGAAACGGGCATAAAAAAACCGCAGCCGAAGCTGCGGTTTTTGTGAGGCAAAAACGGATCAGTACTTCCAGCCAAGGGAGACGCCAAGCACGTTTTGGCTCATGCTGAGAGTTTCTGTTCCGGTGAAGCCAAAATTACTGGGCAGCTGCCCGGTAACAGAATTGCCGAGCGCATGGACGTAATCGAACGACAACTCCATGTTTTTCGCGATCGCGTAGGTCGCGCCTAAGGTCAGATGGTCTTTGACCACGCCAGGGGCAAGGGTGTTGAACAGAATGTTGGACGAGTCGATCGGATTGTCGCCATGGTTCCATCCGGCGCGCAATGTCAACGCTTCGTTGTACTGGTAGGCCACCCCGAGTTTGTACACATTGATGCTCTTCCAGCCAAAACCTGGGCCATTAGTCTGTCCACCCAGCTGACCGGGCAGCATGCCGTTGGCAATCGCTGGAATGCTGCCGTAATCGATGCGCACCACGTCGGCTGCGACAGTCATAGCGGGGGTCGCTTTCCATGCCACGCCGACACCAAAATTGGCTGGGATGTTGAACTGGCCAGCATTTGCGAAAAGTCCGCTGTATTTGTCGAAACCCTGCATATGGGTTTCAGACTGGTAGGTCGCGCCGACAGAAAACGTCGGAGTGAGTTGTCCGATCCAGCCGATGCGCACTCCCACACCGTTCGAGTCAGCATGGCCGTTGTCGGTACACGCTGATGGGTTGGCTGACAAGGTTGTGCCAGCAGGCGCACCGGGTACTGGAGCATTGCATAAATTGCTCAAACCGTTGGCTCGGAACGACTGGTGGACGATATTCAGGCTGACACCGATGGAGTTGGAAGAATTGACCTTCATCGCGAACGTGGGTGCGATGAACAATTGCTGCAAATCAACACCGGTTCCAGGACTGAAGGGCGGAAAGATTTTTGAATAACCGGTGTTTAATCCGCCGTTTCCGTAGACACTCACGCCAACTGACATCGTCGGGTTGAGCATGTAATTCACGCCGAATTCGGGAATGACGAACGTCTTGGTGTCGTTGCCGCCGTAGCTCCCACCGATTGGATAAACGCCCATCGGGGTCATGACGGTTGCATCCGAGCTCAAACTGGCATCGCGCTTAGGCTGGAATGCGCTGACACCGAAATCCAGGCGGTTGCCGACATCGACCATCCCCGCAGGGTTGATAGCCGCAGCGAGGGCATCTTGCGGGAAGGCGATGCCGACGCCGCCCATGCCCACGGATTTCACACTGAAACCGGGTTGAAAGTAGCCATTCGTGGCGTGCGCTGCGGGAAGTGCGATGCCGGCCAGGGCCAGCGAGAGTGCCAGTTTCTTGAATTGCATTCTTTTGTCTCCTACCGGGCGAGCAACCCGGCCTCCATCGGTGGTTGATAGCGCCGCTGTGTCACGGCAATGACTCGAAATACTGAATTGAGTATTTGAGGCTGAAGCGATGGTAGGAGGACAAGCGCATACACCACATTGTGTTTAGTGTTGATTGCGCGACTGTGTGAATTGTTGTAGGAAATCAGAAAAAACCGCACAAAATACTGCATGGAGTATTTGTGCGGCGAGTGTGTGGCATCCGTGCACAGCCTAGATTTGGGCTGCTCAGTTCAACTCCTGAGAAAACGCCGGGCCGCCCCAAGTTTTCTCATCCCCTCGGGGGGCCTGACGCGAACGCGGCAGGTCTGGGGGCGCTCTCAGGTCGTGGGCGGCACATAGCCTTGCGGCATTTCGGCACCTTCGCCGAAAAAGTATTTTTCCATCTGCCGCGCCAGATACTGGCGGGCGCGGGCGTCGGCCAGGTTCAGGCGGTTTTCATTCACCAGCATGGTCTGGTGTTTGAGCCAGGCAGCCCAGGCCTCCTTGGAGACGCTGTTGTAGATGCGTGCGCCGAGTTCTCCAGGATAGGGCGCGAAGTCGAGGCCTTCGGCCTCGCGGCCGAGTTTGATGCAGTGAACCGTGCGTGCCATGAAAGTGTCCTTTATTGAGGTTTGAAAGCGCTTTTCGCCAATTGCGGCGGAGGGAAGCGCGGCGATCAGCTGAGATGTTTGACCAGCACGCGCGAGCGCCGCTGGTCGTCGTAGCGCAGGCGGCGTTCGTGCGGCAGCCATTCGCGCTCCACCAAAACGAAGCCGCGCTTGAGAAACCAGTGCATGGTGCGGGTGGTGAGCACAAAAATACTTTGCAATCCTTGAGCCCGGGCACGTTGCTCAATGTGTTTGAGGATGCGCTCGCCGTCGCCCTGGCCCTGCGCGGAGGGGTACACGGTGAGAGCGGCCATTTCCCCGGTTTTATCGGACGGGTAGGGGTAGAGCGCAGCGCAGCCGAAGATGATGCCGTCGTGTTCGAGCACGGTGTAATAGCCGATGTCGCGCTCGATTTCGGTGCGGCTGCGCTTGACCAGCACGCCTTGTTCTTCCAGCGGCTCGATGAGCTGCAGGATGCCGCCCACATCATCGGCCGTGGCTTGCCGTAGATGTTCGAGATGCTCGTCGGCGATCATGGTGCCCACGCCGTCGTGGGTGAAGAGTTCGAGCAGCAGTGAGCCGTCGATGGAGAACGGCACGATGTGCGCACGCGTCACGCCGCCGCGCACCGCGCGTACCGCGTGGCGCAGATAAAACGCGGTGTCGGTGGGTTGCTGCGGGTCGGGCAGGCGCGAGAGCAACTGCTCGGCCTGCGCGACGGTCAGTTCGGGAATGAGGTTGTGCGCGTCGTCGATCACGCCGTCCACCTCGGTGATCAGCACGAGCTTTTCCGCCTTGATCGCCGCGCCCACGCTGCTGGCCACGTCTTCCATGCTGAGGTTGAAGGCTTCGCCCGTGGGGGAATAGCCGAAGGGCGACATGAGCACGACCGCGCCATATTCCAGCGCGCGCTGAATGGTGGAGGCGTCGACCTTGCGCACCAGGCCGGTGTGCTGAAAGTCCAGGCCGTCGATCACGCCAACAGGGCGGGCGATGATGAAATTGCCCGACACCACGCGCACAGTGGCTCCGGCCATCGGCGTGTTGGGCAGTCCCTGCGAGAAGGTCGCTTCGATCTCAAAGCGCAGTTGCCCGGCGGCTTCCTGCGCGGCGTCGAGCGCCACTTCATCGGTCACGCGCATGCCGTGCGAATAGCGCGCGCCGACGCCTTTTTCGCGCAACTGGGCTTCGACCTGCGGGCGAAAACCGTGGACCAGCACGATGCGCACGCCCATCGCGGTGAGCAGGGCGACATCCTGCACCAGGGCGTTGAGGCGGCCAGCGGCGATCAACTCGCCCGCGATGGCGACCACAAAGGTCTTGCCGCGGTGCGCATGGATGTAAGGCGCGACCGAGCGCAGCCAACCGACGAATTGTTCTTGTTGGGCAATCATGCTGTGATTATCCGAAAATGCCGGGTTGCTTCCGATTTTGTTGTCTTCCATGCCCGAACAGACCTCTGCACGCACGCCCCGCACACGCCGCCCCGCCACCCCGCGTGCGCCGGTGCTCGCCACGCCGGTGGGCACGGTGCAATTCCCGGAGGATCTGCCCGTCTCGCTGCGGCGCGAGGACATTGCGCGGGCGCTGCGAGAGCACCAAGTGGTGATCGTCTGCGGCGAAACCGGATCGGGCAAGACCACGCAATTGCCGAAGATCGCGCTGTCCATCGGACGCGGCCTGGGTGCGGGCGGCAAGGGGCTGATCGGCCACACCCAGCCGCGGCGGCTGGCGGCGGTCAGTATCGCCCGGCGGATTGCCCAGGAACTGGGCAGCGAACTCGGCGTCCACGCGGGCTACAAAGTGCGCTTCAATGACCGGCTGCAGCCAGGAGCGTCCATCAAGCTGATGACCGACGGCATCCTTCTGGCTGAGACGCAGAGCGATCCCCTGCTACGCGCTTACGACACGATCATCATCGACGAGGCGCACGAGCGCAGCCTGAATATCGACGTGCTGCTGGGCTACCTCAAGCAGTTGCTCCCCCGGCGCCCGGATCTGAAGGTCATCGTCACCTCCGCAACCATCGACGCCGAGCGCTTTGCGCAGCATTTCGCAATGCCCCGCCCGGCGCCGGGCCGCCCCAAGCCGGGCGGCGCCCCCTCGGGGGGCAGCGAAGCGTGGGGGGCGTTGGTCCCGGCGCCGGGCCGCCCCAAGCCGGGCGGCGCCCCCTCGGGGGGCAGCGAAGCGTGGGGGCCCATGATCCCTGCGCCGGTCATCGAAGTTTCCGGGCGGTTGTATCCGGTGGAAGTGCGCTGGCGTCCCTTTGGCATCGACAAGGGCGACGACCGCGACCAGGCCGCCGCGATCTGCGACGCGGTGGACGAGTTGTGGCGGCTGGGTTCGGGCGACATTCTGGTGTTTCTGCCGGGCGAGCGTGAAATCCGCGACACCGAGGCTGCGCTGCGCAAACACCATCTCGAAACCTCGCGGCAGGCCGTGGAGATTCTTCCCCTCTATTCGCGGCTGTCACAGGCCGAGCAGGACCGGGTGTTTTCCACCGGCGGCGCGCGGCGCGTGGTGCTGGCCACCAATGTGGCCGAGACCTCGCTCACCGTGCCGGGCATCCGCTACGTCATCGACGCCGGGCTGGCGCGGGTGAAGCGCTACAGCTATCGCAACAAGGTGGAGATGCTGCAGGTCGAGCCCATCAGCCAGGCCGCGGCGCAGCAGCGCGCCGGACGCTGCGGGCGGGTGGCCAATGGCGTGTGCATCCGGTTGTATGAGGAAGCCGACTTCAACAATCGGCCACGCTTCACCCTGCCGGAAGTGCTGCGCTCGTCGCTCGCGGCGGTGATCCTGCGGATGAAGTCGCTCGGGCTGGATGCGATCGAGGACTTTCCTTTCATTGACGCGCCGCCGGGCAAGGCGATTGCCGACGGCTACCAGTTGCTCGCTGAACTCGGTGCAGTGGATGAGCGCAACGCGCTCACCCCGCTCGGACGCGAGCTGGCCGGGCTGCCGCTCGACCCGCGCATCGGCCGCATGATTCTTGAGGCGCGCAGCCGCGAGGCGCTCACCGAAGTGCTGATCATCGCCGCCGCGCTGTCGGTGCAAGACCCGCGCGAGCGTCCCGCCGAGGCGCAGCAGGCGGCGGATGAGGCGCACCGCAAATTTGCCGACGAACGCTCGGAGTTCCTCGGCTGGCTCAAGCTCTGGGCGCATTACAACGCGGCGGTCGAACACAAGAAATCGCACCGCAAGCTGTGGACCGAGCTGCGCGGCCAGTTCCTCTCGCCGTTGCGCCTGCGCGAGTGGCATGACGTCCACAGCCAGTTGCACACCCTGGTGGCCGAACATGGCTGGCGGCTCAACACCGCCCCGGCGACCTACGAGCAGATTCATTGCGCCCTGCTTGCGGGGCTGCTGGGCAACGTGGGCTACAAGGGCGACGAGGAGCCGCAATACCTGGGGGCAAGAGGCCTGCGTTTCGCCATCCACCCCTCCTCGCCGCTGGGCCGCAAGGCGGGCCGCTGGATCATGGCCGCCGAATTGGTGGAAACCACGCGGCTCTACGCCCGCGGCGTGGCGCGCATCGAGCCGCAATGGCTGGAACAAGTCGGCGCGCATCTGCTCAAGACCAGCTTGCTCGACCCGCATTGGGAAAAGCGTCCGGCGCAGGTGACGGCGTTCGAGCGCGCCACGCTGTACGGCCTGGTCGTTTACAACCAGCGGCGCGTGGATTTCGGCCGGTTCGATGCGGCGCAGGCGCGCGACATTTTCATACGCCAGGCGCTGGTGGAAGGCGAGTGGGATTGCCGCTGGCCTTTCTTCACCCACAACCGGGCGCTGATTGCCGACATCGAACATCTGGAGCACAAGGCCCGGCGTCTGGACGTGCTGGTCGATGATGAACTGATCTACGCCTTTTACGACCAGCATCTGCCCGCCGAGGTCCATGGCGGCGCCAGTTTCGACCGTTGGTATCGTGACGCGATGCGCGCCGCGCCCAAACTGCTTTTTTTGCAGCGTGATGAACTGATGCGCCACGAGGCGGCCGGCATCACCACCGATGCATTTCCCAATCGCCTGCGGCTCGGCGCACTGGAACTGCAGCTCGACTACACCTTCGACCCCGGCGGCGCGCGCGACGGCGTCACCGTGCAGGCGCCGCTGGCGGCGCTCAACCAGATTCCGGCGCAGCGGCTGCAATGGCTGGTGCCCGGCCTGCTCAGGGAAAAGACCCTGGCGCTGCTCAAGAGCCTGCCGCAGCGTCCGCGCGCGCGGCTCGTGCCCCTGCCGCAAACCGCGGAGCAGTTCGCGCAGCAACTCAGCGCTGCCGAGCGGTTCGGCCAGGGCGACCTGCTCGACGCCCTGCGCGATCTGGTGCGCGAGCACACTGGGCTGGCGTTGCAGCGCAGCGACTTCAAGCTCGAAACCCTGGGGCCGCATCTGTTTTTCCATATTCAGGTGATGGACGCGCACGGGCGGCGCATCGACACCGGCCGCGATCTCGACAAACTGCGCGCCGATCACGGCCAGGCCTCGCGCAGCGCGTTTGCCGAACTCGCCAAGCTGCGCACCAAACTGCCGCAACGCGAGGCCGATGCGTCGGCGCCCGGCCCGGGCGCAGCCGGTTCGGGCGCCGCCTCGACACCCATCCAAGCCGCGCCGGGCAACACCGCAGCCGACGCCCTCCAGGGCCTGACCGACTGGAGCTTCGACGCCCTGCCGGAATTGCTGGAACTGCGCCGCGGCGCGCACACCCTGATCGGCTTCCCCGCCCTGGTGGACAAGGGCGGCAGTGTGGATGTCGAAGTGTTCGACACCGCCGAGGAAGCCGCGCGCCTGCACCGCAGCGGTTTGCGCCGCCTGTTCGCCTTGCAGCTCCGTGACCAGATCAAGCATGCGGAAAAAAGCCTGCCCGGCTTTCAGCAGGCGGCCATGCTGTTCATGGCGTTGGGCGCCGCCGATGTGCTGCGCACGCAGATCATTGATGCCGCGCTGGACCGCGCTTTTCTGACTGATCCCTGGCCCGCGGACAAGGCCGCCTTTGCCCAGCGTCTGGCCGAAGGCAAGCCGCGGTTTCAGCTCCTCGCGGCAGAGGTGGCGCGGCTTGCCGGGCAGATTCTGGATGAGAATGCACAGGTGCAGAAGAAGCTTGCCGGGTTCAAGAATCAGCCGGTTTTGCTCGTCGATATCCGCGCGCAGTTGCAACTGCTGCTTCCAGCGCAATTCATCGCGCAAACGCCTGCGGCGCAGATCGGCCATTTCCCGCGCTATCTCCAGGGCATCGGGCGGAGGCTGGATAAATTTCGCACCGATCCCGCCCGCGACGCCCAGCTCAGTGGCCAACTCGCCCCCTGGTTGACGCGCTGGCAGCGCGAGGCGGCGCAGTACCGCGGCGCCCTGCCGCAACGGCTGCAAGACCTGCGCTGGCTGCTTGAAGAGCTGCGCGTTTCGCTGTTTGCGCAGGAACTGCGCACGCCGATGCCGGTGTCGCTCAAGCGGCTGGAAAAGGTCTGGGCGCAATGGGAAGGTTGAGACGGCCAGCGGATTCGGGAATACCCGCGACGATAGATAGAAACTTCTTGATACATCTCAAGCCGAAAGGTCTGCGCTGTTTTTAGGATGTGAGGCATGTCAAGTCCAGGCCTTCCGCTGTCCAGCGTGTCCGCAACAGAGCGCGCGCCGGGGCGGCCCGTAGCCGAATCGGGCTGCTACCACTGCAGCCTGCCCTTGGGCAACGCGCCAGTGCGCATGGAGCTCGACGGCCAGTGGCGCAGCTTCTGCTGCCAAGGCTGCGCGGCGGCAGCGGAAATCATCGTACAGGGCGGTTTGTGTGCGTATTACGACCGCCGCACCGCGGGTGAGGGCGCCATTGCCGCGCTGCCGCCGGGAGAAATCGACCGGCTGCATCAACAATGGATGGCCTTGGCCGATCCCGCGTTCCTCACCGCTTACGCCACCACGCTGGGCGACGACAAGTGGAGCACGCAGATCGCGGTAGACGGCATTCACTGCGGCGCCTGCGTCTGGCTGATTGAGCAGCGGCTGCGCGCCATTCCCGGGGTGATGGCCGCCACGGTCAACTACTCCACGCGCCGCGTCGCGCTGCAATGGGACGCGCGCACGGTGCAACTGCCGCAGGTATTTCAGGCGCTGGCCGAGGTGGGGTATCGCCCGCTGCCCAATGCGCGGCATCAAAGCGAACTCAACCATCGCCGCGCGCGGCGCCTGGCCATCTTGCGCACCCTGGTGGCGTGGCTGGCAATGATGCAGGTGATGATGTTCGCCTGGCCCGGCTACATCGACCCTGAGGGGCTGAACTCCGCTGAGCAGGGCATTTTTCAGTGGGGCAGCCTGGCGCTCACGCTGCCCGCGCTGCTGTTTTCCGGCTGGCCCTTCCTCATGGGGGCGCTGCGCGATGTGCGCAACCGCCGACTGGGCATGGACGTGCCCGTCACCCTCGGGCTGTGGAGTGCGTTTGCCGCCAGTGTGTGGAGTGTGTCGCACGGGCAAAGCCATGTGTATTTCGATTCGGTGGTGATGTTTCTCGCGCTGCTGCTCACCGCGCGGCTGATCGAAGACGGCCTGCGCCAGCGCAGCTTGAACGCCGCAGAAGAACTGATGGAGCAGTTGCCCGCCGCCGTGCGCGTGCGCTCCAGCGCCGAGGACGACTGGCGCAGCGTGGCCATCACCCAGGTGCGTGTGGGCGACGAAGTGGAATTGCCCAGCGGCAGCGCCGCAGCGGTGGACGGCGTCGTGATCGCTGGCAGCTCGCAAGTGGATGAAGCCTTGCTCACAGGAGAAAGCCGCGCGGTGCACAAACAGGCGGGCGACGCCATTCTGGCCGGCAGCATGAACCGGCAATCCCCGCTGGTGCTGCGCGCCACGCAAACCGGCGCGGGCACGCGCATCGCGCAGATGGTCGAGCTGATGCAGCACGCGCTGGCGAGCAAGCCGCGCTCGGCGCAGTTGGCAGATGTCGCCGCGCAGTGGTTCACGCTGGGCTTGCTGCTGGTGGCCGCGCTCACGGCGTTGCTGTGGTGGTGGCTCGACCCGTCACGCATCGTGCCCACGCTGGTGGCGGTGCTGGTGGTGAGCTGCCCCTGCGCCTTGTCGCTGGCCGTGCCGGCGGCTCTGGCTGCGTCCACCGCACAACTCTCGCGGCATGGCGTGCTGCTGGCGCGCGGCCATGCGCTTGACCGCGCGCCCAAGGTCGATCTGTGGCTGTTCGACAAGACCGGCACGCTGACCACCGCCGAGCCCGCGGTGGCGCAGGTGCAGGTGCTCGATGCCGACTTCAGCCGGGAGCAGGTGCTGGCCCTGGCGCGCGCCATGGAGCAGGGCGTGTTGCATCCCCTGGCGCGTGCATTTGCCGCATCCGCCGCCGAAGGTGATCCGGTCGAAGCCGTCCAGGATCTGCAGGCCGTGCCACATGGCGGCATGCAGGCGCAGTGGCGCGGGCAGACACTGCGCCTGGGCAATGCGGCGTTTTCCGGCGTGGCCGAGGCGGTGGCGCCTGATGACAGCGACATTCCGCTGACCCGTCTGGGCCTGAGTCTGGACGCGCGTTCTCTGGCGGTATTCGACATCGCCGAAACCCTGCGCCCCGGCGCGGTGGATGCCCTGCGGGCCCTGCGCAGCAGCGGGGCCGAAGTGGCCATCCTGTCTGGCGACGCGCAGCGCACGGTGCAGGCCTGGGCAAGGCAGCTGGGTGTTGCGCGCGCCGATGGCGGCCTGAGTCCGGAAGACAAGCTCGCGCGGGTGCGGGCGTGGCGCGCACAGGGCAGGGTGGTGGCGATGGTGGGCGACGGGGTGAATGACGCCCCGGTGCTGGCCGCCGCCGATCTGTCAGTGAGCTTTGCGGGTGCAGCGCCGATTGCGCGGGCCGGGGCGGATGTCATCCTTCATCACCCGGATATGCGGGCCTTGCCCCGACTGGTCGCCACAGGGCGCCGCACCGTGGGAGTGATGCGGCAGAACCTGATCTGGGCCGTGGTCTACAACCTGATTGCGATTCCCCTGGCGGTGGCGGGTTACATCACCCCGGTCTGGGCCGCTGTCGGCATGAGTTCCTCCTCGCTGCTGGTCGTCCTCAACGCGGCGCGCCTGGCGCGGCGTGAGCGGCCGGTGAAAACGATCTGAAGGCGTGTCATGGAAGGCTCACTGCTCATCCTCATTCCCATCAGCGTGGTGCTGGTGCTGCTGATCGTGGGGGTGCTTTGGTGGGCGGCGCGCAGCGGCCAGTTCGACGATATGGAAGGCCCGGCGCACGCCATTTTGATGGACGACGACACGCCGCAATCCGAGGCAAAGCCGGACAAGTCAGCGAATGCGGACGCGACGCAATCCAAGCCATAAGCCAGAGTTCTGCGGCGGGTTGTCGCATTGACACACGGCTTTCCCTAGTGCTTACCCTTACCAAAAGAAATGTGTTGATACATGTCAACTTCATGTGTCTATAAGTAAATGACGATGCTCTACATTACGTTTCATTTCTTCTTATCAACAGGTGGAGCAGATGAGCGATCTGACGCTTAAACAAACTTACAACTACGCGCTGGTGCGCAAATTCACCGTCATGACCCTGGTCTGGGCCGTGGTGGGCATGCTGGTTGGCGTGTTCATTGCGGTGCAACTGGTCTTGCCCGACATGACCTATGGCATGGAGTGGCTGAGCTGGGGGCGCTTGCGCCCGCTGCACACCAATGCGGTGATTTTCGGTTTCGGCGGCACGGCGCTGTTCGCCACCTCGTACTACATCGTGCAGCGCACCTGCCAGGTGCCGCTGTTCGCTCCGAAGCTGGCTGAGTTCACCTTCTGGGGCTGGACCGCGGTGATCGTGCTGTGCGCCATCACCTATCCGCTGGGCATCACCAGCGGCAAAGAATACGCCGAACTAGAGTGGCCTATCAGCCTGCTGATCGTCGTCACCTGGGTGGCCTATGCCGTGG
>JAQTVS010000340.1 GCA_028706735.1 Thiomonas sp. | reverse complement strand
CAATCGAGGTTCCGCCGTTGACCAGTGCAGCAACCCGGCCCGTCTTGATGTCCTGCTTGGAGGCTTGGTAGGCGCCGACCAGCGGGGGGAAGACTGCATTGGAGTCGGCAAAATCGCCGTGGCAGGACGCGCATTTGGCTTCCCACAACTTCGTTCCGGTTGCCACACTGCCCTGGCCGGGAGGCAAGCCGGCGAAATCGGGACGGACGTCGATGTTCCATGCCTGAATCTCGTCCGGGGTTGCCGTACGGCCAAGCATGCCGTCCGTCTTGATGTCGTGCGCCGGGACGCGGGTGTTCACGGGCACGCCCGCCGCCATTGCGGAGCCGGCAAAGACCCCGGCCAAAATAACCGCCAGCGCGGCCTTACGAATTCGCGAGTTGGACATTGCGAATATCTCCAGTTTCTTCAACTTGCCAGGTTTGAATTGCGTTGTTGTGGTAGACCGAACGGGTGCCGCGGATTTTGCGCAGCTCCTGATAGGTGGGTTGCACCATGCCGGTTTCATCCACAGCGCGACTTTGCAGGAAGGCGGATTTGCCATTCCACACCCAGGGGATGTTGAAACGCGTGAGTGCCTTGTTCTGCACCGGACCCTCCACACGGGCGGGCTTCCAGCTGATGCCGCCGTCGAAGGACACATCGACACGCTTGATCTTGCCACGGCCCGACCAGGCCAAACCCGTGACGTTGTAGACGCCCTTGTCCATCAGCACTTGGCCGCCTGAGGGCGAGGTGATGACCGACTTGCACTCCATGACGGAGGTGTATTGGCGCTGGATGCCATCGGGCATCATGTCCACGTAGCCCAGCACTTCGTCCTTGGTGGCGAATGGTGCGCGGCCGAGTTTGATGCGGCGCAGATATTTGATCTGCGACACCCCCTCAACCCCAGGCACCACCAGGCGCAGCGGATAGCCGTTCTCGGCGCGAAGCATTTCGCCGTTCTGCCCGTAAGCCACCAGAACTTCCCCGGACAGCACAAGCGACATGGGAATGGTGCGGTTTTCGTGAGAGCCGTCCGCGCCTTCAGCCATGATGAAGCGCACGCCCTTGAGGTCGGCGCCGCAGTCTTCCAGCAGATCGATCAGCGGCACCCCGGTGAACTCGCTGCAAGACACCATGCCATGGGTGTACTGCACCGTTGGCACGGCGACATTGCCCCACTCCATCGACGAGTTGGCGCCGCACTCGATGAAGTGAATGCGGGAGACGGGCTGCATGCGCATGATGTCGCCCACGGAATACACCTTGGGGTTCTTGATCAGCCCTTTCTCGCCCATGACCATCAGGCGGAACCCTTCCGGGTTGATTTCGTACCAGCCCTGGTGCGATCGGTTGAAGTGCAGGCCGGACGGGGTGATGATGCCGAACATGCCTTGCAGCGGCGCGAACGCCACGTTGGCCTGCGTGACCGCAGCCAAGCCCGGGCTGATGCGACGCACGAGATTTTTTTCGTACTTGATCGGCATGCCATAAGGAGGCTCGTCCACGCCGCGCCCCAAGGTGGTGCCCCACTCCGGGTCTTTGAGGATGAGATTGCTGCCCTTATTCCCGTCCCAATCCTTGCGATCATCGGCATAGGCATTTGCTGCGCCGCCAGCAGCCATGGTGGCCGTGGCGGTGAGAAATGTCTTACGCAAAAAATCGCGGCGGCCTGCCTGAACCTGGGCGATCTGCTCAGAGTTCAGGAAGTGTTCCGGCGCTTTGCGCAACCGGCCTAGCTTTTTTGTGTAGTCACTCATCCTCTTTCTCGCTCTTAGTAAGCACGTCGGGCCAGGCGATCTGTCTGCGAAACCGATTCAGGATCGTCGAGCTCGATGGCAATTTGAGTACACACGGTTCGGCACAACTGCACTGCCTTCTCGCTCTGCACACGGTAATAAACCAGATTGCCGACGCGACGCTTGGCGACAACGCCGGCTTGATACAACACCTTGAGATGCTGGGACACGTTGGGCTGGGTCGAATCGACCAGGCTCATGATGTCGCTGACGCTTTTTTCGCCCGTACAAATGGAATTGAGGATGCGCAGACGCAGCGGCGTCGAGAGCACCCCGAAGAGTTCTGCTGCGGAATCGAAAACCCGGTCCACATCAACCGAGAGATCGTCTGCGGGCGATGTGACCAGTTCCGGGGGCGTGTCGTTTTGGAGCATGTGAATTTGCTTATAAGCAAGCACTGATATTTTTCAAACCAAGAGAGCCCTTGTCCACCCTTGGCGGCTAGGAGTTTCCCTAGTCAGGGGCGCGCAATTGCATCAGGAATTTGCTGAAGTGCAAGCGGATCTTCAAGTGTCGTGAGGTCGCCGGGGTCACGGCCCTCGCAAATCGCCTGAATCGCACGACGCAGCATTTTGCCGGAACGGGTTTTGGGAAGCGCCGTGACCAGGCAGATGCGCTGCGGTCTTGCCACGGCGCCCAGCTGCGCGTCCACATGCGCGGCGATGGAGGCCTGTTGCGTTTCTGCGGCAGCGTCCTGACCCGGGCGCAGCACCACAAAGGCCCATGCTACTTGCCCCTTGAGCGCATCCTGCACGCCCACAACAGCCACCTCGGCCACTGCCGGGTGGGCACTGATGCTTTCTTCAATTTCGCGCGTGCCCAGGCGATGTCCGGCGACGTTGATCACGTCATCCGTGCGGCCGAGGATGTATAGATAACCATCGGCGTCCTGGCGCCCCCAGTCAAAGGTGGAATACACCTGCATGTTGGGGTATGTACTCCAGTAGGTATGCACAAATCGCGCATCATCGCCCCAGATGGTTTGCAGACAGCCCGGGGGCAGCGGCCAGTCGATGGCGACAACCCCCTTCTCACCAGCAGGCACAGGCGCGCCATCGGTTTCGTTGCGCAGGCAAACCTTGTAACCGGGCATGGAGACACCGGGCGATCCGGGGCGTGAGGCGACTTCCGAAAAGCCCTGCGGCGTCGCCAGAATGGGCCAACCAGTTTCCGTCTGCCAGTAGTTATCGACCACGGGTTTGCCGAGCGATTCTGACACCCAGCGGCCAGTCGGCTCGTCGAGTGGCTCGCCGGCAAGAAAAATGGCGCGCAGGCTGGACAGGTCGTGCCGCTTCAGCAACGCCGGATCGTGGCGCCTGAGCACCCGCATGGCCGTGGGCGCAGAGAACAGCAAGTTGGCGCGGTACTGTTCGATCACCCGCCAGAACACGGCAGCATCCGGCCGGACTGGCGTGCCTTCGTATAGAATAGTGGTCATGCCAGTGATCAACGGCGCGTAGACGATATAGCTGTGGCCCACAACCCAGCCAATGTCGCTGGTGCAGAAAAACGTCTCTCCCGGCCTGCCGCCATAGACTACCCGCATGGACAGGTGCAGCGCCACGGCGTAGCCGCCGGTATCGCGCTGGACTCCCTTGGGTTTGCCCGTGGTGCCCGAGGTGTAGAG
>JAQTVS010000035.1 GCA_028706735.1 Thiomonas sp. | reverse complement strand
CCAGCCGTTCGACGTTGCCGATCACGCGGCGGCCCTCCGCGATGACCGTCGGCAGGCTCGCGAACCGATTGTCGAGCAGGACGAGGTGAGAGACGGCGCGGGCGGCCCCGGCGCCGGCGCCCATCGCGATGCCGATGTCGGCGTGCTTCAGCGCCAGGACGTCGTTGACGCCATCGCCCACCATCGCGACCACGTGGCCGTTTGCCTGGAGCGAGGCGACGAGCGACTGCTTCTGCTCGGGCGATATCCGGCCGAAGACCGAGCGCGTTTCCACCAGTGCGGCCAGCGCTTGTGCGTCTTGCGGCAGCGCGCGCGCATCGACGGGATCGCTGCCATGTGCGATTCCGAGTTGCGTTGCGACCTGACTGACGGTGGCCGGGTGGTCTCCAGAGAGAACCTTGATCGTGACGCCCTGGGCGGCGAAGTAGCGCAGTGTGTCGGCCGCATCGGCGCGAACCTGCTCGGTCAACAGAACCAGGGCGGCGGGAACGAGATGGTCCGGCAGCCGGTCGGACATCAGCCTGCCCGCGGTCCTGGCGAGAAGAAGCACGCGCCGCCCCGACTTGGCATGCTCCTCCACGCGGCGTCGTACGGTGTCGCTGCCGGGACTGTCCGCCAGCAACACATCGGGCGCGCCAAGAACCCAGGTGCCCAGCTCGTCCAGTGTCGCCCCGCTCCATTTGCGGGCCGACGAGAACGGCACGGAATCGGTCACGGCATGGGCTTGTTCCCCGGGGTAGGCACGCCCGATCGCCAGCAAGGTGGCATTCGGCTTGCGCTCGGTGGCCGCCAGGGCCGCCAGCGCGTCCATCGCATGGGGATGGTCGCCCAGCATGTCGACCTCTTCGAGCCAGGGCTCCCGCTCGGTCAGCGTGCCGGTCTTGTCGAGGCAGATCACGTCGACCCTGGCCAACGTCTCGGTCGCAGGGAGGTCCTGAACCAGCGTGCGATGGCGGGCCAGCCTGACGGCGCCTACCGCCAGGGCGAGGCTGGTCAGAAGCACCAGCCCCTCCGGCACCATCGCGACCACGCCGGCGGCGGAAAACAACAGGGCGTCGCCAACCGGCGTCCGGATGGCGAATTGACCGGCAAAAAGTAGCGCGGCGGTCGGCACGATGGCCCAGGTGATGTAGCGCAGAATTCGGTTGATCCCCGCTCTCAGCTCGGAATGCGCCAGGCCGAAGCGTCTGGCCTCGCTGGCGAGGCGGTTCCCGTAGGCGGAGGCGCCGACCCGGGTCACGCGGCAGCGGCCCGTGCCGGCGACGACGAAGCTTCCCGACAGCGCCTCCTCCCCGGGCCGCTTGGGAACCGCGGCCGACTCACCGGTGAGGAGGGACTCATCGACTTCGAGCCCCAGGGCGCTGAGCAGGACGCCGTCGACCACCACCTGGTCGCCCGGCGCCAATTCCAGGATGTCGTCCAGAACGATCTCTGCCGTCGGGATGTCGACGCTCCGCCCGGAGCGAAGCGCGCGGGCCTTGGGCTGGCTCACCAGCGCGAGGCGGTCGAGGGTCCGTTTTGCCCGGAGCTCCTGGACGATGCCGATCAGGGTGTTGACGACGAGCACCCCGCCGAACAGGGCGTCCTGCCAAGGACCCGTCGTCACAATCACGACGAACAGCGCCCCCAGGATCGCGTTGAACCGGGTCAGGACGTTGGCGCGCACGATTTCCAGAGCCGTGCGGCTCGTCGGCATCGCGACGCGATTGACATCGCCGCGTGCGATGCGCGCCCGTACTTCGGCGTCGGTCAGCCCCTGCACGTCGGCCGGCATCGCGCTACCAGACGCCTCGCCCGGCCCCGGCAATGCCGAACCACCGGTTTCATGCCGCGGGCTGGACACGCAGGATGCGGCCGGCGGCGCCGTCGGTGACGAGGTGGATCGATCCGTCCGGCGCCTGGCGCACGTCGCGGATGCGCTCGCCCAGATCGGTGAGCAGCGCCTCGCGCGCCGCCACGCGGTTGCCGTCGAGCTGCAGCCGCCACAACGCCTGCCCGGCCAGCGCGCCGACGAACAGGTTGCCGCGCCATTGCGGAAACAGGCTGCCGGTATAGAACGCCATGCCGCAGGGAGCAATCGACGTGGGAACCCAGTACGTCACCGGCTGTTCCATGCCCGGCGCGCTGGTGGCGCCGCCCACGGGCGGGCAGTTGCCCACCGGCGCGCCGTAGTCGCAGCCGTAGGAAATGCGCGGCCAGCCGTAGTTGCGTCCGGCGCGGTCGATGTTGACTTCGTCCCCGCCCTGCGGGCCGTGCTCGCTCGTCCACAACTCGCCCGTCACCGGATGGATCGCCGCGCCCTGCACATTGCGATGGCCGAAGCTCCAGATCTCCTCGCGAACCCCGGCGCGGCCAGCGAAGGGGTTGTCTTTCGACACACTGCCGTCAGCGTGGATGCGCACCACTTTGCCCAGGGTATTGGACAAGTCCTGCGCCGCGTCACGCTGGCTGTAACGGTCGCCCAAAGTGACAAACAGGGCGCCATCCGGCGCGAACACCAGCCGCGAGCCAAAGTGCGCCGTGCTGTCGATCTTGGGCGTCTGGCGGAAGATCACCTGCACGTCGCTCAGCCGCGTGCCGTCCGTTGAGAGCACCCCGCGCGCCACCGCCGTGCCATTACGGCCCGCATCCGCCCCCGCGCCCGCCTCGGCATAGCTCAGATACACGCGCCGGTTGACGGCAAAGGCGGGATCGAGTGTCACATCGAGCAAGCCGCCCTGCCCGCGCGCATCCACCGCGGGCGTCCCGGCAATCGGCACCGACGCCTTGCCGTCCCGACCCACGCTGCGCAGCGCCCCGGTGCGTTCGGTCACCAGCATGCGGCCATCGGGCAGAAACGCCAGCGCCCACGGCCGCGACAGGCCGCTGGCCACAGTCACCACCGCCACTTTGACTGCGGGCTGCGTATCGACCGGCAACGGATTCGACGCCGCCGAGGCCGGCGTTTCGCCCCACACCAGCACCGCCCCGCCGCCGCAGGCGCCAAGCGTCGCGCTGCCGATTCCCGCGCCCAGCCAGCGCAGGGTGTGGCGGCGCGTGGGCAAAGTCGGATGGGATGGCGCTTGCATGGTCAGCCTCCTGGATTCGGGTGCGTTACAAAAACAGTTTCAGGCACTTTGCTGGGCGTCGGTGTCGTGGTCGTCGCCGCCGCCAAACACCCGCTGCCGCAGCAGACCGAGCTGGTCGCGCACATGCGCGGCCTGCTCGAATTCGAGATTGCGTGCATGCTCGATCATGCGCTTTTCCAGACGTTTGATCTCGCGTGCCACGTCCTGCGCGTTGTCAATGTGCAGTTCCGCGATTTCACGCTCCACGCTGCCCGCGCGCAAGCCCTTGCCCGGCGTCTGCACCACGCCGTCGATCAGGTCGCGCACCGATTTGTTCAGCGCGGTGGGCGTGATGCCATGCTCTGCGTTGAAGGCAATCTGCTTGGCGCGGCGGCGCTCGGTTTCGTCGATGGCGCGGCGCATGGAATCGGTGATGCGGTCGCCGTACAGAATCGCCTGGCCGCTGACATTGCGCGCCGCCCGGCCGATGGTCTGGATGAGCGAACGGGTGGAGCGCAAAAACCCCTCCTTGTCCGCATCGAGAATGGCCACCAGCGACACCTCGGGAATATCCAGCCCCTCGCGCAACAAGTTGATGCCCACCAGCACGTCGAACACGCCCAGCCGCAGGTCGCGCAGAATTTCCACGCGCTCCACCGTGTCGATGTCGGAGTGCAGATACCGCACCTTCACGCCGTTTTCGTCGAGGTAGTCGGTGAGCTGCTCGGCCATGCGCTTGGTCAGGGTGGTGATGAGCACGCGCTCGCCCTTGTTCACCCGCAGTCGAATTTCGCCCAGCACGTCGTCCACCTGGCTGGTGGCCGGCCGCACTTCAATGAGCGGGTCCACCAGCCCGGTGGGCCGCACCACTTGCTCCACCACCTGATCCGCGTGCTGGCTTTCATAGTCCGCCGGGGTGGCGGAAACAAACACGGTCTGCCGCATCTTGCCCTCGAACTCGGCAAACTTCAACGGCCGGTTGTCCAGTGCCGAGGGCAGACGAAAGCCATACTCCACCAAGGTCTGCTTGCGCGCGCGGTCGCCGTTGTACATGCCGTTGAACTGGCCGATCAGCACATGGCTCTCGTCGAGAAACATCAGCGCATCAGGCGGCAGATAGTCCACCAGCGTGGGCGGCGGCTCGCCCGGCGCGGCGCCCGAGAGATGGCGCGAGTAGTTCTCGATGCCCTTGCAATGGCCGATTTCGCTGAGCATTTCCAGATCGAAGCGGGTGCGCTGCTCCAGCCGTTGCGCCTCCACCAGTTTGCCCATGCCGGTGAGTTCCTTGGAGCGTTCGCGCAGCTCCTGCTTGATGCCCTCCACGGCTTCGAGCACCTTCTCGCGCGGGGTGACGTAATGCGAACTGGGATAGATGGTGAAGCGCGGAATCTTCTGCCGCACCACGCCGGTGAGCGGGTCTAACAACGAGAGCGACTCGATCTCGTCGTCGAACAGTTCGATGCGCACCGCCAGCTCCGCATGTTCTGCCGGAAAGATGTCGATGCGGTCACCGCGCAAGCGGAAGGTGCCGCGGGTGAAGTCCACCTCGTTGCGCTGGTACTGCATGCGCACCAGTTGCGCGATCACGTCGCGCTGGCCCATGCGGTCGCCGGTGCGCACGGTGAGAATCATGGCGTGATAGTCCGCCGGATTGCCGATGCCGTAGATGGCGCTGACCGAGGCCACGATCACCACGTCGCGCCGCTCAAGCAGGCTTTTGGTGGCCGACAGGCGCATCTGCTCGATGTGCTCGTTGATCGCGCTGTCCTTCTCGATGAACAGATCGCGTTGCGGCACATAGGCCTCGGGCTGGTAGTAGTCGTAATAGCTGACGAAATACTCCACCGCGTTCTTCGGAAAAAACTCGCGGAACTCGCTGTAAAGCTGCGCCGCCAGCGTTTTGTTGGGCGCAAACACAATGGCGGGCCGCCCCATGCGGGCGATCACATTGGCCATGGTGTACGTCTTGCCCGAGCCGGTCACGCCCAGCAAAGTCTGGTAGCTCAGACCGTCATTCAGCCCCTCGGTCAATTGCGCAATCGCCGTGGGCTGGTCACCCGCCGGCGGGTAGGGCTGGTAGAGCCGGAACGGCGAGCCGGGGTAGCTGACGAACTTGTCCGGGTCGAGCGAGGGAACGGGTTTCGGGGCGGACATGGGCGGAAGGTGGGGATCGGAAATGCCGTCTGCACGGCGCAACAGCGGGCCATTGGTCAACAGGCTCGGAGCGTAAACTCGCTTTTCTTTGCGGCGCTTATTGTCCCGCAAGCCCGGTTTTCCCGTCACCTCACCCACACCACCCATGACCCAGTCGCTTTTTTCCCGCGTGGAAATGGCCCCGCGCGATCCCATCCTCGGCCTGAACGAACAATTTGCCGCTGACCCCAACCCCAAAAAGGTGAACCTGGGCATCGGCGTCTACACCGACGCCGACGGCAAGCTGCCGCTGCTGGCCTGCGTGAAAGCGGGAGAAGCGCAGCTCATGCAGGCGCCCAAGCCGCGCGGCTACCTGCCCATCGATGGCATCGCCGCCTACGACAAGGCGGTGCAGGGCCTGGTGTTCGGCGCCAACCACGAGGCCGTGACCTCGGGCCGCATCGCCACGGTGCAAGGCCTGGGCGGCACCGGCGGGCTGAAAGTGGGCGCAGACTTCCTCAAGCGCCTCAACCCCGACGCACAGGTGCTGATCTCCGACCCCAGTTGGGAAAACCACCGCGCGCTGTTCGAGGCCGCGGGGTTCAACGTGGGCGCCTATCCCTATTACGACGCCGCCAAACAGGGCGTGAACTTCGATGCCATGCTCGCCGCGCTCAACGCCGCCGCAGCGGGCGCCGTCATCGTGCTGCACGCCTGCTGCCACAACCCCACCGGTTACGACATCAGCCCGGCGCAGTGGGAGCAGGTGATTGCCGTCCTCAAAGCGCGCAACCTCGTGCCCTTCCTCGACATGGCCTACCAGGGCTTCGGTGACGGCATTGCCGAAGACGGCGCGGTCATCCAGCAGTTCCTCGCCGCCGGTCTCGACTTTTTCGTCGCCACCTCCTTTTCCAAGAGCTTCTCGCTCTACGGCGAGCGCGTGGGCGCCCTGAGCGTGGTGTGCGCCAGCAAGGATGAAGCCGCCCGCGTGCTGTCGCAGATCAAGCGCGTCATCCGCAGCAACTACTCCAACCCGCCCACCCACGGCGCGCAGATCGTCGCCACCGTGCTGGCATCAAACGAACTGCGCGCCCAGTGGGAGCAAGAGCTTGCCGGCATGCGCGAGCGCATCCGCGCCATGCGCAGCACCCTGGTGGAAAAACTCGCCGCCGCAGGCGTGAAGGGCGACCTGTCCTACATCACCCGCCAGAAAGGCATGTTCAGCTACTCCGGACTTTCCACCGCCCAGATGGAGCGCCTGCGCACCGAATTCGGCGTGTACGGCGTCTCCACCGGCCGCATCTGCGTGGCCGCGATCAATCTGCACAACGTGGACTACGTCGCCAAGTCCATCGCGGCAGTGATGCAGTAAAAGAGCAAATGCAGTTTGGCAGGTCACGCAAACTCTCCATGATGGGCGTGGCCTGCTTCACAGTATTCGATGCATCGATGCTAGACCTGACCCCAATTCTTTCCGCTTCGGTTCAAATTTCCGTTCTGCCCGCCCCCCGGCAAATCAGGGGCGGGCAGTCAGCGGAAGATCATTCCGGATTCCGATGCACAGTCAAACGGCCTTGGTCACGCAAACGAGCGGTTCGCAGCGGCCGACCCCGTGAGCTGCCCAGCCAGGTCGTCGTACAAAGCATGCAGTCCGGGACTGGTGCAGCGATTGAAATGGCTTACAAGGGCGCCGTGCGGAGAAACCCAGCGCAATGTGCCCTGATGGCGAACGGCAACGGTGCGTTGCAACTCGGCCTCGACAATCGACCAATCGCAGATGTCGAGGTTGTTGACGAGAATTCTCCCCAGCGCAATGGAAAGGGCTTGTGAAGCCTCACCGGCCAGCGCCCGCGGGGTCCGGATGTCGACGGTGCGCTGGAGCAAATCCAGATCGCTTTTTCCGCCAGACAGCAGATCGCCTTCGCAGTGCGCAGACACGAGTTCGTCAGCGAGGTTCAGGTGACGCGTGAGTTGACGAAGATCGTCCTTGCTGGGGTAGGAGAATTTCATGGAGAGACCCATTCATATCAATTAATGTCTATGTCGTGACTTAAAATCCCTGCGAGAGTGTTTTTATATCAGGTGAATTGTTTATAACATTCAAAATTTGACAATGGCTAGCACGCGTTGCGTCGCCGCCAACTTGCCCTGCGTCACCAGCGTTGCCAGGGGGTGGTCGCGCTTGCGGTCATCGGGTCACCCGAGTTCAACACCAACTGCCCCAAGTCCTTGTTTTCATTGATCCTCATCGGGGTCATCTCATCGGGGTCACATCTCATCGGGGTCAGGTCTAGCTTCATAGCACCTACTCTTGGGTTCGCAGCGCATGCTGTTTGCTTTTCTCCGCCAAGAAGCTTGGGGTAGCGAATCCCCTGCTGCGCCGACAGCCCAGCGCGAGTAAAATTTGTGCGTCGCAACAAAAAAGTGTCGGAGTCCATCATGGTGTATGACCTGTATGAAACCCAGCGCGCAATGATGCGCCCGCTGGCCGACTTTGCCGAGGCTGCCGCCAAGTTTTACGCCAACCCGGTGTGGCCCGTGGCGCCGCACACTGTCACCCAGCGCGTCTCGGCCAGTTATGACCTGATGCACCGTCTGCTCAAGGATTACGAAAAGCCGCAGTTCGGCATCGACACGGTCAACATCCAGGGCAAGGGGGTGGCGGTGCAGCAACAGGTGGTGATGGAAAAGCCGTTCTGTCGTCTGTTGCGCTTCAAGCGGTTTTCGGACGATGTCAGCCTGCTGGGCAAGCTCAAGGACGATCCTACCGTGCTCATCGTGGCGCCCTTGTCGGGCCATCATTCCACCCTGTTGCGCGACACGGTGAAAACCATGCTGCAGGATCACAAGGTGTTCATCACCGACTGGACCGACGCCCGCATGGTGCCCACCGAGCAAGGCCGTTTCAGTCTGGATGATTATGTCGCGTACATCCGTGAGTTCATTGCCGCCATCGGCCCGGATGTGCATGTGATGTCGGTCTGTCAGCCCACGGTGCCGGTGCTGGGCGCCATTTCGCTCATGGCCAGCGCGGGCGAAATTGCGCCGCGCAGCATGATCATGATGGGCGGCCCCATCGACGCGCGCAAATCGCCCACGGCAGTGAACAACCTGGCGATGAACAAGAGCTATGAGTGGTTTGAGAACAACGTGATCTACCGCGTGCCCGCCAACTACCGCGGTGCGGGCCGGCGTGTCTATCCCGGATTTTTGCAGCACACCGGTTTCGTGGCGATGAACCCCGACCGCCACCTCACCTCGCACTACGACTACTTCCTCGACCTGATCCGCGGCGACAACGACGACGCCGAATCACATCGCCGTTTTTATGACGAGTACAATGCCGTGCTCGACATGGACGCCGACTACTACCTCGACACCATCAAGCTGGTGTTCCAGGACTTCGGCCTGGTCAACGGCAACTGGGCGGTTGAAGGCGAGCCAGTGCGCCCGCAAGACATCCATCGCACCGCCCTGCTGACCATCGAAGGCGAGCTCGACGACATTTCCGGCGCCGGGCAGACCGAGGCGGCGCACGACCTGTGCACCGGCATCGCCTCGGTCAGCCGTCAGCATTACGTGGCCGAAGGCGCGGGACATTACGGCATTTTTGCCGGACGCCGCTGGCGCGAAAAGGTCTATCCCGTCGTGCGCGACTTCATTGCCGCGCACCCGCAAGGCGCAGCGGGCGATCCGCCGCGCAAACCCGTACTCTCCCGCGCTCCCGCCTGACCCCGTCTTGTCCATGCCGAATCCATCCGGCGCGCTGGCCGCGCAAATCGACGCCTTGCTGCCGCAAACGCAGTGCACACGCTGCGGCTACCCGGACTGTACCGCCTACGCGCAGGCCATTGCCGAGGGGCAGGCCGAGATCAATCGCTGCCCGCCCGGAGGCGCACAGGGCATTGCACGGCTGTCCGAGCTGCTGCAGCGCCCCGCCCTGGCGCTGAACCCGGAATGTGGCGCCGAAGCGCCCCGCTTGCTGGCCGTCATCGACCCTGCGCAGTGCATCGGCTGCACACTGTGCATCCAGGCCTGCCCGGTGGACGCCATCGCCGGCGCGCCAAAACGCATGCATACCGTCATCGCGCAGTGGTGCACCGGCTGCGCACTCTGTCTGCCGCCCTGCCCGGTCGACTGCATCCGCATGGAGCCTCTGCCAGACGCCGCGTTGGCCGCCCAGACCGGCTGGGACGCCTGGACTGCGGCACAATCCGCCGAAGCGCGCCAGCGCTACGCTCGCCACCTTGAACGCCACCCGCGTCAACTGGCGCAGGCCGTCGCCGCCGAGCAGGCCCAGACCAAACCGCCTGCGGCGCCCGCTCCCGCCGCCGACCGCAAGGCTGCATTGCTGCAAGCCGCGCTGGAGCGCGCCCGCCAAAGGCAAGCCGCCACCTGACGACAACAACCAGACAACAACCAGACAACAACCAGACAACAACATGACGACAAAACCCAGCAAATCACTGCAAACCTTCCCTAACCCGGCCCCAGGGCGCGACTATCACATCCACATGCAGGCGCCAGAATTCACCTGCCTGTGCCCCCTCACCGGCCAGCCGGATTTCGCCCGCTTCGACATCGACTTCATTCCCGACAAGAAATGCGTCGAGCTCAAAAGCCTCAAGCTTTATATGTGGAGCTATCGGGACGAAGGCGCATTTCACGAGAAAGTCACCAACACCATCCTCGACGATCTGGTGAAGGCCATGTCGCCACGCTTCCTGCGCGTGACGGCGCGCTGGTATGTGCGCGGCGGCATCTATACCAATGTCGTGGTCGAACACCGCAAGCGCGGCTGGAAACCGGCGCCCCGGGTCGATTTGACGCAGTTCGACGCCGCTGAACCCGCCGCGAATTAAGCGAAGGAGATCAGGCGTTGAGCGGAGTTGGCAACTGAATGCGCAAAATAGCGTTCAGCCCAGTGACCAGCACCGAGCCGTCGGCCAGCGCCTGCACGCCGTAAGGCAAGTGCAACTCTGCGGGCAAGGCCCCGGCGACCACCTTCTCGCCAGCGCCTGTGCCGGCCAGAGTGGAGACTTCGCCTTCCGGCGATATGCGGCGAACCCGGTTATTGCCGGTATCCGCCACGATCAGGCTGCCATCTGGCGCGAATGACAGGGTTTGTGGGTGCAAAAACAGTGCGTCTGCGGCCTTGCCATCGGCAAAGCCGCCCTTGCCGGGTTTGCCTGCAAAGGTGGTCACCGTCCCGTCTGGCATGACTTTGCGAATGACGTTGTTGAAGTATTCGCTCACATAAATCTGGCCCTGCGCATCCAGCGTCAGCCCGACCGGCGTGTTGAACCGCGCCTGCGAGCCGCGCCCATCTCGCCAGCCGGTGTCCCCGGGCGAACCGGCCAGGGTGCTGACCACGCCTTGCGCACTGATGCGGCGCACCGTGCTGTTGTAGGCATCGGCCACATACACCGCGCCCTGTGCATTCACGCCCAGCCCGACCGGATGGTTGAAACGTGCCTTGCTGCCGGGGCCGTCTGCAAAGCCTTCGACTTCCAACTTGCCCGCCAAAGTGCTGACCAGGCCATCGCGTCCGATGCGCCGCACGGTGTTGCTGCCGGAATCGCTGACAAACAGTGTGCCGTCCGCTGCCACGGCAACGCACTCCGGCGAGTAAAACCGCGCCTGCAGCGCCGGGCCGTTGCGGGCGTCGCGCTGCTCCACCTGTCCGGCGACGATGCTGACCAGGCCGTCAGTGCCCAGTTTGCGCACCACGCTGTTGACGTAGTCGGCAACGAACACATTGCCCTGCGCGTCCAGCGCCATGCCGCGTGGATCGTGAAACCGCGCCTGGGCGAAGTTTCCGCCGTTGTATTCCCCAGGACCGATGGCCCCGGCATAGACCTCCAGCGTGCCCGCTGCCTGGGCAGCCAGCGCGGGGGACGAGAGCAGAGAGAACAGGCCGCTGGACAGAGCCAGCGCCCCGGCAGATTGCATGAATTGGCGTCGCTGCATGATGTGGTTCAGGTGAGTGCGCCCGCGTCAAATCGCGAGTCTGGATGCGAAGGGTCAAGCTTATTGCAGCCGCGCCAAGCCTGCTCAAGTGCCGCGCCGGTCAACCAGCGCCCGGGCAATGGTGCCCAGATCGACATACTCCAGCTCCGCCCCGGCAGGCACGCCGCGCGCCAGGCGGGTGACGCGCAAGCCGCGCGGACGCAGGGTTTCAGCGATGACGTGCGCCGTCGCCTCTCCCTCGTTGGTGAAATTGGTGGCGAGGATCACCTCCTCCACCGCGCCGTCGAGAGCGCGCGCAATCAGCCGGTCGAGGCCGATTTCCTTCGGCCCCAGGCCATCAAGCGGACTGATGCGGCCCATCAGCACGAAATACAGGCCGCGATAGGTGAGCGTCTGCTCCACCGCAGCGAGGTCGGCCGGGCTTTCCACCACGCAGAGCTGGCGGGCATCGCGCCTCGGGTCGGCGCAGATGCTGCACACCGCGTCTTCGGTGAGGGTGTTGCAGCGCGCGCAGCGCTGCACCGCGCCCAGCGCCGCATCGAGCGCGCGGGCGATGTGCAGCGCGGCCTCGCGGTCGTGCTCCAGCAGGTGATAGGCCATGCGCGACGCCGACCTCGGCCCGACACCGGGCAACTGCCGCAGGGCGTTGATCAGCGCGTCGAGCGCAGGAACATGGCCGGGTGCAGCCTCGTGCATGGAGAGCGCAGATCGACTGTGACAGCCGATCAGAACGGCAGCTTCATGCCAGGCGGCAGGGGCATGCCCGCGGTGGCGGCGCCCATTTTTTCCTGCGACGTGGCTTCGGCCTTGCGCACCGCGTCGTTGAACGCCGCAGCCACCAGGTCTTCGAGCATGTCGCGGTCGTCGGCCACCAGGCTGGGGTCGATGCTCACGCGCTTGACGCCGTATTTGCAGGTCATCGTCACCTTCACCAAGCCCGCACCGGACTGGCCTTCGACCTCGATATTGCCAAGCTCGTCCTGGACGCGCTTGAGGTTGTCCTGCATCTGCTGCGCCTGCTTCATCAGGCCGGAAAGTTGTCCTTTGTTGAACATGGGGTGTCCTTCGATTGAGAAATGAAATTGCCGCGCGTGCAGCACCGCGGCATTGTCGGTCAGGCAGATGCCGGCTGCGCTGACGGGGGCATGGGTTTCAGGGTGCCGGGCACGATTTGCGCGCCCAGATCCTGCATGAGCTGCTGCACCAGCGGGTCGTTGCGAATGGCGGCCTCGGCGTCTGCCTGCGCCTGGGCCTTGGCGCGCACGTCGCGCTGAGTCGCGCTATCGGTCACTTCGCCGGTTTCGGTGCGCAGCACGATGTCTTGCCCCAACCTGGCGCGCACTGCCGCCTGCAACTTGTCGAGCGAGCCGGCGCGGGTGAGCTGTTCATTGGGCACGCGCAGCAGCCAGGCCGTGCCGTCCATCGCCACCAGTTCACTTTGCTGCGCCAGCGCACGCGGCAGGCCAGCGGGCACGTCGAGCCGCTGCACCAGCGCGGGCCAGTCGATATCGGGCGTGATTTGCAGCGGCGGTTTGATGTCGGCGGGGCGGGGTTGCGCGGTGGGCTGCGCTGCTGGCGCGGCTTGGAACGCTTGGGCGGCGGGTTGTGCCACAAATTGCGGCTCTGCCTGTGCCGCATAGCGCGTCGCGGGTGCTTCCTCTGCGGCGAGCACAGGCGTGGCGGGCGCCAGCGGGGCGCTCAAGGTGGCTGCGGTGCGCGGCATGGCCTTGGCCGCAGTTTGCGCCGGGGGTGTGGGCTTGGTGGCTGGTTGCACGTCTTGCACTGCCTCTCTCTCTGCCGTCTGCGCCGCAGCAGTCGGCAACGCTTGCGCGGACGACGCGGCACTGGCCTGCGGCGCAGGCGCAGCGCTCGCCGCCCTGGGCAGCGCCAGTCCGCCGGGCGGCACGCTGCCTGCCAGGACCGGAGCGAAGGCCAGCAGGCGCAGCAGCGTCATGGTGAAGCCGGTGCGGTCGTCCGGGGCGAGCGACAGCTCGTTGCGGCCGTGCAGCACCGTGGTGTAGGCCAGTTGCACCAGCTCCGGGCTGAGTTGTGCGGCCAGGGCAACCAGCGCTTCATGTTGCGGGTCGTCGGCATCAGCGGCCTGCGGCACGAGTTGCAGCAAGGCGATGGTTTGCAGCAGCGCGGCCAACTCTTCCAGCGCCGCGCCGAAAGACAGACCGCGCGCCTCCAGCGCGTCGGCCTGATGGATGAGCGCCACACCATCCTGCGCGGCCAGGGCCTGCAAAATGTGCAGCAGATCGCTGCGATCGACCGTGCCCAGCATCTGCTGCACCGCCTCGGTCTCCACCCGCCCGGCGCAGTAAGCCAGCGCCTGGTCGGTGAGCGAGAGCGCATCGCGCATCGAACCGTGCGCGGCGCGTGCGATGAGCCGCAGCGCGGCGTCCTCCGCCGGCACATTCTCGGCTTGCAGCACCTGCTGCAGATGGCCGACGATGGCGCCCGGCATCATCTGCTTGAGATTGAACTGCAGGCAGCGCGACAGCACCGTGACCGGCACCTTCTGCGGGTCGGTGGTGGCGAGCACGAACTTCACATAGTCGGGCGGCTCTTCCAGCGTCTTCAGCATGGCGTTGAAGGCGTGGTTCGAGAGCATGTGCACTTCGTCGATCATGTAGACCTTGAAGCGCCCCGCCGTCGGCTTGTAGACCGCCTGCTCCAGCAGCGTGGTCATGTCTTCGACGCCGCGATTGGAGGCGGCGTCGAGCTCGATGTAATCGACAAAGCGCCCGGCGTCGATCTCGGTGCAGGCCGGGCACACGCCGCAAGGCTGGCTGGTCACGCCGCCCTGCCCGTCCGGCCCGGT
>JAQTVS010000339.1 GCA_028706735.1 Thiomonas sp. | reverse complement strand
CGGGCGCGCGAGAAGATGACCACTGGCAAGGTGGTGCTGCCCGGGCCGGAGAGGAAGGCGGAAATCACCACTTCATCGAGCGACAGCGAGAACGCCAGCAACCAGGCCGACACCAGGGCCTGCGAAATGGACGGCAGAGTGACCAGCATGAACACCTGGAAAGGGCGCGCGCCCAGATCCATGGCGGCCTCCTCGATCGACCGGTCCATTTCCTTCAGCCTTGACTGGATGACCACGGCGGCATAGGAAATGGCCATGACGGTATGGCCGATGAAGATGGTGAAAAACCCCTTCTGCGGAAACCCCATGGTTTTCTGCACCGTCACGAAAAACAGCAGCAGCGCCAGCGCGATGACCACCGTGGGCATGACCAGCGGGATGTTGATCATGAAATTGAGCAGGCTCTTGCCCGCGAAGTGGCGATAGCGCACCAGGGCAAATGCCGCCAATGTGCCCAGCAGCACCGAAGTGGTGGCCGTGGCCAGCGCCACCTTGAGCGACAGAATCAGGCCGCTGATGACTTCATGGTCATGCACCACCGCGCCGTACCACTTGAAGGTCCATCCGCCCCAGAGCGTGACCATGCGCGAGTCGTTGAACGAATACACCACCAGCACCACAATGGGCAGGTAAAGGAACAGGTAGACCAGGATCATCCAGGTCAGGGGCAGCACGGCGGTCTTTTTCATCGCGCGCCCTCCAGGGCTTTGGTCTGGTACTTGTTGAACACCGCAATCGGCAGCAGGATGAGCACGATCATCACAATAGCCACCGCGGAGGCGCGCTGCCAGTCGAGGTTGAGGAAGAACTCATTCCACATCACCCGGCCGATGTTGAGCGTGGACGGCCCCGCAAGCAGTTCGGGAATGACGTACTCCCCCACCGCTGGAATGAACACCAGCAGGCTGCCGGCAATGATGCCCGACTTGGACAGCGGCACGGTGACCAGCCAGAAGGTCTTGAACGGCGTGGAGCCCAGATCCGCCGCAGCCTCCACCAGCCGGTGATCCATCTTCACCAGCGTGGCGTAGAGCGGCAGGATCATGAAGGGGATGTAGCCATACACCATGCCCACCATGAACGAGAACTCGGTGAACATCATGCGCAGCGGGGTGTGGATGATGCCGGCCCACATCAGGAACTGGTTGACCAGGCCGTTGACGTCGAGCAGGTTCTTCCAGGCGTAGATACGGATGAGGAACGAGGTCCAGAACGGCAGCATGACCAGCATCAGCAGGGCTGGCCGTACTGTGGGCTTGGCACGGGCGATGAAGTAGGAAAACGGATAGCCGATGACCAGGCACAGCACCGTGGTCAGCAAGGCGTACCACAGAGACGACAGGTAGGTGATGATGTACAGGCTGTCGCGCACCAGCGCCAGATAGGGCGAGAAGTGGATGTTCACCTGCAGCGCATCATGCACATAGGTGACGATCGGATCGAAGCCAATGCCCAGCGCGTCGCTTTCAGACACGCTGATCTTGAGCAGGATAAAGAACGGCGCGAGCAGAAAGGCCAGCAGCCAGATCTGCGGAATGCCGACGACGACCTTGCGGCCCCAGTTGATCGGCTGGCGCGTCTTTCGAGCGCCCCCAGACCTGTCGCTGCGCGCCAGGCCCCCCGAGGGGGTGAGAAACTCTTGGGGCGGCCCGGCGAGTTTCTCAGGAGCGCCCCCAGACCTGTCGCTGCGCGCCAGGCCCCCCGAGGGGGTGAGAAACTCTTGGGGCGGCCCGTCGCGTTTCTCAGGAGCGTGCCACCAGCCGGGCGACAGGCCATGCAGCAGGTTGCTGGCACGGTCGGGCCAGCGCTCGGCCAGCAGCAGAGTGGCGTCTGCCGCCATGTGGCTTGCCAGCGTGTTGAGCGCGGCGACGGGGTCGGCCAGAGTGTGCAGGGTGTGGTCGAGCACGATCACATCGAAGCGTTCTGGCAAGCCGTCGATGGGGTCGAGCGCGAAGCTGTCGGGATCGAAGCGGGTGATGAGGGGGGCGGATGCGGCGTTGGTCTGGGCGCGCAGGCGGGTGGTTTGCGCCGCGTTGGCGCAGGCGCGCACGAGGTCGGTGCGGCCTTGCGGCAGATCGGCGCGCAGGTCGTCGATCAGGCTGGATTCAGCGGCAGAAATTTCGAGGATGCGCAGGCGGCGTTGCTGAGGCCACAGCGAGATGAGGGCGCGCAGGCCATTTTGGGCGGCCTGATGCGCTGCGGCATACCAGGGGATGTCGGGCGCGGGTGGAAGGGCTTCGGCCAGCGGGAACGCGGGCATTTGGGAAGCGGGTGTTAGCAGGGGGTGCTGGGGCTGGAAGTCTGCGCGGGCCGATGCCGCGAGGCTTTCGCCCACGCACGCCATGCGCAGCAATTCGGCCCAGGCTTGCGGGCATTCCATCAGGGCGGACTGCCAGATGGCCGCGGTGGGCGGAAGTTCATCGGGGTGTAGCCGCCAGTCTGTGCCTTCGCTGCGCAATAGGCCGTCTTCCTGCAGCGTGGCGATGCTCCAGTCCCACAGGGGAAGCACCTCTCGCAGTTGGTTCAGGCGGCTGTTTGCGATCTTGCCATCGGCTTGGGCCGAAGCCTGCAGGGCATCGCGAGCGAAGGCGCTGGGCAGGGCGTCGACCAAGGGGGCAAGTTCCTCGGCGAAGTGTTTGAACCGCGCCGCGTCGGCGCTGCCGAAACCGTTTTCGATGGCGGTGGCGATGGCGGCGATGGACGGCGGGGGCGTTGCGGCGATGGGGTCGCCATCGAGGGGCGTGAGTCGCGCCTGCGTGGCCCAGGCAGGCGGCACGGCGTGCGGTGCGGTGAGGGCTGCGGCCCGAAAGCGCACGCCCTGGACTTCGGCGAGAACCTGGTCTTGGGCGTCGAGCAGTTCGAAGTCCGCCAGCACCGAGCGCGGGCTGCGGCGCACGAGGCGTGCGCGCAACTGGGTGGCGAAGGCGGCAATGTCGGACTGCTGAACGCTGACGCGCTCCATGCCGATGGGCAGAAAGGCCATGGCGCGCGCGGCAGCGGTGAGCTCGGCTTCGAACCACGCAAAGGTCGCCTGAAAGCACTGGTCGAGCACGGCAGGGTGCAGGCCATATTCCGGCGCGGGCAGGGTGTTGTCTGCCCAGGCGATCTGGGCGTGCAGGGTATCGGCGCTGAGCTGAATCTCGCGCAGGCCACGGAAGGCGGGGCCGTAGTCGAGACCCAGCGCGCTGGCGAGGCCGTAGAGGTGCGCGCCGTTGAGAACGTGGGCTGGCGTGCCGGGCAGGGGGATGCGCGCCTGCGGGCGCGTTTGGGGCGCGCTGCCGTGCCTGACTTGGCACCTGGCATGCAATGCCCAGGCGTCGTGGCTGAGCCGCCGCCGCCCTTCGATGCTCAAGCGGCCGTCGGCAGGATCGAGGATGACGCGCACGGTTTGGGCGTGTTCGCCATCGAAGACGACGGGGCTGAGTATTTCGAGCCGGTCAACGA
>JAQTVS010000338.1 GCA_028706735.1 Thiomonas sp. | reverse complement strand
ACCACCTTCGACAAGAGCGATTTCCGCAATGTCGTGCCGCGCTTCAGCGCGGAAAACCGCCAGGCCAATGCGGGGCTGGTGGAGGTGCTGGGCGCGCTCGCCGCGACAAAGGGCGTGAGCCGGGCGCAGATCGCCATCGCCTGGCTGCTGGCGCAGAAGCCCTGGATCGTGCCGATCCCGGGCACCACCAAGCTGCACCGCCTGGAGGAAAACATCGGCGCGGCCAGCGTGGAGCTCACAGCGGCCGATCTGTCCGCCATCGAGCAGGCGCTGCAGGGGATTGCCATCGTCGGCGAGCGCTACCCGGCGCATCTGCAGCAGCGGGTGGAGCGCTGAAGCACTATCCGGGCGGATGCGCGGAGGTGTCGTGTCCGCAATGCGCTGTTCAATGACACAGAGCCCGACAGCGAGGCGCCAAGCCGCCGGAGGGAATCACATCCGAGAAAGTGACTTCTCTACAACCTGCGCGCACAGTTCCGGCGCACCGCCGCAAGGCGGAGCCGCTGCGCTGACCCTCAGCGCTTGCGCGCCACGGCGTCGATCAGCGCCGAGCGGCCAACGTGCCCTACGCCCTCCTTCAGCGTGGCTTCGTGCTCTTGCAACAACAGCCAGTCGGCTTCGGGCAGCAGCGTGCGCAGCAACTCGGGGGTGTAGAGATGGTCGGCTCGGCCCGGGCCGCCGGTGCCGTAATCGAGCTGCTTGAGGGCGTAGCCCTGCACGCAGAGCAGGCCGCCGGGTTTGAGGGTGCGCCACATGCCGGCAAACAATCGCGCGCGCAATGCAGGCTCGGCGAACTGCACGAAGATGGCGGCCGCGGCGTCGAAGCGATCGGGCGCCCAGTCCCATTCATCGACCGAGGCCACATGAAAGTCCACCGACACGCCGCGCTCCTGCGCCCAGCGCCGCGCCTTCTCCACCGCGACCGGCGAGAGGTCGAACGCGGTGACGGCGTGGCCCTGCTCGGCCAGCCAAATGGAATTGCGCCCTTCGCCGTCTGCCGCGCTGAGAATGCGGCTCGATGGCGCGAAACGGACCGATTCGCGCACGAGAAAGGCGTTGGGCTCGGCGCCGTAATGCAGGCCGGGCTTGGCGAAGCGGGCGTTCCAGGTTTCGCGGGGATCGGCGAAACTGCCAGCAGGCGGCGTCGCAGGGGTGTGTTGCGTCATGGCGGTCGTTGCAAAAGCAAAGCCGCCATTTTGCGCGTTTATTTGAGTGTTTGCCCGGCGCTGTCGAACACCCAAACCGTTGCGGGAATGCCCTGGCGCACACTCTCGCCCACGGTGCAGAACTGCTCGAACTGCATCAGCACGCGGTCCAGCCGCTGCATGCCTTCAGCGGCGGCGCCCATGCGGATGTCCACGGTGATGGACAGCACGCGCAGGCGGCCCGCGGCGTTGCGGCCAATCTCGCCCGTGGCGGTGGTGGTCAGCCCCTTGGGGTCGAGCTTGAACTTGGTCAGCGCGAAATACAGGCTGGAACTCATGCAGTTGCCCACGGCGGCAAGCAGCAGGTGCGAAGGCGATGGCCCCGCGCCCACGCCCAGCGGCGGCGGCTCGTCGGACAGGATGGCGGCCTGCCCTTCGGCGTAGTGAATGTCGAACTGATAGTCCTTGACCTGCTTGAGGGTGACGCTGGGGGGCTGTTTGTCGTCCATGAACGCTCCTGAAAGCTCGTGCGTATCGGCGCTGCGATGACGCAGCAAAGGGTCATTGTCCGCCGCAATCCTTGCGGGCCGTCTGTTTCCGTCGCAATTTAATCCCTTTGTCGACATCGGGGATGCTGCGGCCCCGCCTAAGATGGCTGCTTTGCCGCATCGCGCCGCGGCGCCCCGCGATCTTCCCGCTCCGCTCCATCTTGGCAACTTCCGAAGAACTCTGGCTCAAAGCCCGCAAAAAGGACATTCAGCCCGCGCTGAACCGCGCCGTAGGGCTGGGGCTGTTCGCGGGCTGGCTGATCATCGTGCAGGCCTGGCTGCTGGCGCGGGTGGTGTCGGCGGTGATCATCGAGCACCAGCATCTCGCCGATGTCTGGGGTTATCTGGCAGCCATGCTGCCGATTTTCGCGCTGCGCTTCGTGCTGATGCGGGCGTCGGAAAACGTGGCGTTCGAGGCTGCGGCGCTGGTGCGGCGCGACCTGCGCGCGCGGCTCTACGACCATCTGCAGGCGCTGGGGCCGCTGTGGCTCACGCGCCAGTCCAGCGGCGATCTGGCCAATTCCATCGTGGTCGGCATTGACGCGCTCGAAGGCTATTACGCGCGCTATCTGCCCAATATGTCGCTCACCGCGCTGGTGCCGCTGTCCATCCTGGTGTTCGTGCTGCCGCAGGACTGGATTTCCGGGCTGGTGCTGCTGGGCACGGCACCGCTGATCCCGATTTTCATGATTCTGGTGGGCAAAGGCACCGAGACTCTGAACCAGCAGCAGTGGCAATTGCTCGCCCGCATGAGCGCCCGGTTTCTGGACAGCCTGCAGGGGCTGACCACGCTGAAGCTATTTGGCGTCAGCCGCCATGAGGCCGAAGTCGTGGCCGCGCTGACCGAGGAATACCGCATCGGCACGATGAAGGTGCTGCGGGTGGCCTTCCTGTCGTCGGTGGTGCTTGAGTTCCTGTCCACCATCAGCATTGCCATGGTGGCGGTTTTTATTGGTTTTCGGCTGTTTTACGGCGAAATGCAGTTTTTTAACGGATTTTTCGTGCTGTTGCTTGCGCCGGAGTTTTACCTGCCGCTGCGCAATATGGGCACGTTCTATCACGCCCGCATGGAAGCCATCGGCGCGGCGCAGAGCTTGCTCAAGCTGCTCGACACCCCCATCCCGCCGCACGCCCAGCCCGCCAGCGGCACGCAAACATTGGACGCGGCGCAGGACGTGCGGATTCGCTTTGACGCCGTGACCGTGCGTTACACCGACGATCTGCCTCCCGCCCTCGACGGGGTGAGCTTCGCCGCCCCAGCGCGCGGCCTCACCGCGCTGGTCGGCGCCAGCGGCGCGGGCAAGAGCACGGTGCTGCACGCCCTGATGGCGCAGGTGCAGCCCGCGCAGGGGCAGATTCTGGTCAACGACACGCCCTTGCACGACCTCGACGCCGACGATTGGCTGCGGCATGTCGCCTGGGTGCCGCAGCGCCCGCATGTGTTCGAAGGCAGCGTGCGCGACAACATCGCCCTGGGGCAGCCCGACCCAAGCCCGGAGGCCGTGGAGCGCGCCGCGCGCGCCGCACGGGCGCATGACTTCATCGCCGCGCTGCCACAGGGCTATGACACGCCCCTGGGCGAACGCGGCATGGGCTTGTCCGGCGGACAGGTGCAGCGGCTGGCGCTGGCGCGCGCCCTGCTCAAACCCGCCCCGCTGGTGCTGCTCGATGAAGCCACGGCGCAGCTCGACGCCCACACGCAGGCGCAGGTCGGCGAGGCCATTCTTCACCTCGCGCAACAGCACTGCGTGATT
>JAQTVS010000337.1 GCA_028706735.1 Thiomonas sp. | reverse complement strand
AAGCAAGGAAGATGGCAATGACCACGGGCATGCTGAGCGTGGCGGCCAGAGTTTCGCTGGCGCCAAGAAGGCTGGCGATGAGCACGATGAGCGTGGGCAGGCTGAGGAACAACAACAGCCATTGCACTGCGTAGATGGCAAACGCCTTGAGGTTGCGCAGGCCAAGCACGAAGCTGAAAAACAGCGCTTTAACCGGTGGCATGCCATGCCAGGTGATAAGCGGCGGCGCCAGCCAGAACGCGAGTGACACGGGTATGTAGGCCAGCGTGGCGGCAATGGCCCCGAGTCGCAGGCTGCCGTCGGCAATCGCGCTGGCCGGTGGTTTGTCCCCCAGCAGCAGGAGCCGCAGCATGGCGCCGCCGTCAAACAGCGCGCCGGCGCCCAGCACCAGGAGCACCGCCAGGGTGTAGAGCACGCCCAGGATCACGAGGTTGCGCAGCGCAACAGGCCCAGAGCGGAACCCGGTGAGCAGCACGGTGGGCCAGACGGGCTGCTTTTGCGCGATCTGGCGACTGGCTTGCATGAAGCCGATGGTGCCGAATTGCACGACAAACAACGGAAACACCAGGCCGACGAGCGGGAGTGCAGAAATGAAGCCGGTGGCCACGATGTACGCCACGATCATCAGCAGCGCGGCCCAGGGCTGAAGTATCAGGCGGCGGAAGCCGGTTTGCACCCAGAGCAGACCCTCGCGGGCGGGAACAGTACGCAGTTGCATGTGTGACGTGAAAAGAGGTGGAGGTGGCGTGCTTGGCGGCGGTCAGTCGCGCCATGGTATCGGCAGCCAGTGGCTAGATCGGGCCGCTGCGCGTCAGCGGGCCGCAATGCGCTGGCGCAGCACGCGCTCGAAGTGCGCCGGGTCGTGCGGGGTCAACAGATGCGCGTCGCGCGGCAGGTGAAAGTCGGCCAGGCGCGACGTCCAGAACCGCAACGCGGCGGCGCGCAAGGCGTCGGGGAGCAGCGCGCGTTCGGCCGCTTGCAGCGGGCGCGCAGCCTCGTAGGCATGCAGCAGGGCGTCGTGGCGTGCTGGGTCGAACGCGCCGGTGTCCAGGTGGATGCACCAGTCATTCAGGGCCACGGCGAGATCGAACACCCAGGTGTCCACGCCGGCGAAGTAGAAGTCGAACACGCCGGAAAGGATGTCACCGTCGAACAGCACGTTGTCGCGAAACAGATCGGCATGCACCGCACTACGCGGCAGGTCGGCATAGGCGGGCGATGCGGCGATGCGGGTCTGGTGATCCAGCTCAGTGCTGATGAGCGCGTGTTGTTCCGCCGTGAGATAGGGCAGGAGAGCGGGAATGGTGCGGCGCTGCCATTCCAGCCCGCGCAGATTGGGTTGTATGCCAGCATAATCTTGCGCCGCCAGGTGCATGCGCGCCAGCCAGTGTCCGACCTGGGCGCAATGCACTGGCGCGGGCTGCAGATGGCTGCTGCCCTTCAGCCGGGTGACGAGCGCCGCCGGTTTGCCTTTGAGCGTGTGCAGCGTCTGGCCATTGCGGGCGGGCATGGGGTCGGGCACGGGAATGCCGTGCGCGGCGAGATGGTGCATCAGGCCGAGATAAAACGGGAGTTGCTCCGTCCGCAGCCGCTCGAACAGGGTAAGGACGAAGCGCCCCCGCGTCGTGCTCAGAAAGTAGTTGGTGTTCTCGATCCCGCTGGCGATGCCTTGCAGTTCGGTGCGTGTGCCCAGATCAAAGCGGGCAAGCCATGTGTCGACCTCGGCAGCGTCGAGCGGAGTAAAAACGGCCATGAAGAAGTGGGGGAAGGGCAGGGCGGCGCATGTGCATGGGCCGAAGAGTTATTTGAACGTCAGCACTTTCCACTGCGCCTGGCCTTCCAGGCGGGCCGGATCGGTGCTGGAGGACACACTGGGCGGCACCACGTTGTATGCCGCACCGCCATGCAGTGGCTGCACATGGATGGACGTGGTGGCGCCGCGCACCTGCTGCTCCTGAATGCGCACGGACGGGCTTTGTGTCACGTTGTTGCGCACCAGTGGCTCGGGGTATTTTTCGTGCGGCTGCGTGTCGGCCAGCGGAGCGGACGGGGCGGCAGACTGAGCCTGCGCACTGGCCGTCTGCCCCAGGCACAGGCTGGCGAGCAGCAGGCAGAGCCCGCGGGCGGCGGGAGAGAAGTCGAAGCGAGGGAAGCGCGATGTATCCATACGGCGATTTTACGGCGGCATTGATAATGCGCGGATGAATTCCCCCCAGCACTCCGAAGCTGCCCCCACCTTGTTGCTGGTGGACGGTTCCAGCTATCTCTATCGCGCCTTTCACGCCATGCCCGATCTGCGCGGCCCCGAAGGCCAGCCCACCGGCGCGCTCTATGGCATGGTGGCCATGCTGCGGCGCCTGCGCGAGCAGTATCCGGTTGCCAAGGGCTACCGCTACGCCGCTTGCGTGTTCGACGCCAAGGGGCCCACTTTCCGCAACGCGCTGTATGACCAGTACAAGGCGCAGCGCCCCCCCATGCCGCCCGAGCTGGTGGCGCAGATCGGCCCGATTCACGAGGTGGTGCGATGCATGGGCTGGCCGCTGCTTGAGGTGCCTGGCGTGGAGGCCGATGACGTCATCGGCACCCTGGCCGTGCCCGCGCATGCCGCGGGCATCCGCACCCTGGTGTCGACTGGCGACAAGGACATGGCCCAGCTTGTCAACGACCACATCACTCTGGTCAACACCATGAGCAATGAAGTGCTCGACGCCGCCGGTGTGCTGGAGAAATTCGGCGTGCCGCCCGAGCGCATCGTCGATTACCTCACTCTGGTTGGCGACGCGGTGGACAACGTGCCCGGCGTGCCCAAGGTCGGCCCCAAGACTGCGGTGAAATGGCTCACCCAGTATGGCTCGCTCGACGCGCTGGTGGCGCATGCCGGTGAAGTCAGTGGCGCCGTGGGGCAGAACCTGCGTGACGCCCTGGACTGGCTGCCGATGGCGCGCAAGCTGGTCACGATTGCCACCGATTGCGACCTCGACGGCTACGCGCAACATTTCGACGCCGACCTGCGCCCAGCGCCTGAAGATGTGCAGGCGCTGCTGCCGTTTTTCACCCGCTATGGCATGCGGCGGTTTGCGCAGGAAATGAAGGCGCAGGGCGCGGCGGAGCAAGCGGCGGGACAGGCCTCGCTGCTGGATGACGCGGCAGATCCGCCGTCGGCTCCGGCTGCGCTGTCCACGCCGCCCATTCTGTCCGCGCAGCCCGTTGCCGTGGCCGGGCGGTACGACACCCTGCTGACCTGGCCCCGGTTCGACGCCTGGCTGGCGCGCATCGGCGCGGCCGCGCTGACCGCGTTCGACACCGAAACCGACTCGCTCGACCCCATGCGGGCTCGTCTGGTGGGGCTGTCTTTCAGCGTGACGCCGGGCGAGGCCGCCTACCTGCCGCTGGCGCACAACTACCCCGGCGTGCCGCAACAGTTGCCCGCCGACGCGGTGCTCGCCCGGC
>JAQTVS010000336.1 GCA_028706735.1 Thiomonas sp. | reverse complement strand
GTCGCCAAAAATGGACTGCTGCGACCCATTTGCAGCCGACGATTCCAAAGCCCGACAGGCTCCTAGGCGCGCAGTCGCAGCGCAAAAGTCGATGCACTGAAATAATGCGCCCATGCCCCAACAACGACCGCATTTCCTCGATCCCCAGACCGCTCTGCTGCTCACCCTGCCGCCCCTGTTCTGGGCTGGGAACGCCGTCGTCGGGCGCTTGATGGTGGGGCAGATCCCGCCGCTCGCACTGAGCTTCTACCGCTGGTTTTTTGCCCTGGCGATTGCGCTGCTCATCGTTGGCCCCGATCTGTGGCGCAACCGCGCGCTGTTTTTCCGCCACTGGAAGTCGCTGGCTGTCATGGGCATTCTGGGGGTGGGCAGCTACAACTCGCTGCAATACGTGGCGCTGGAAACCACCACGCCGCTCAACGTCTCGCTCATCACGTCGAGTGCGCCAGTGTTCATCCTGCTGATCGGCGGGGCGTTCTACAAGCAGGCCGTGGGCCGGGCGCAATGGATTGGCGCCTTGCTGTCGATCGCCGGGGTGGCGCTGGTCGTGGCCAAGGGCGATCTGGCGCATCTGGCCGCGCTGCATTTCGCCCCGGGCGATCTCATCATGCTGTTTGCGGTGTTTTTTTGGGCGATCTACACATGGGAGTTGCGGCAGCGCCCTCTGGGCCTGGCGCCGATGACCTCTCTGGCGGCGCAGATGATCTGGGGCGTGCTGTCCATCCTGCCCTTCATGCTGGCCGAGCGCTGGATTGGTGGGGAGACCACGCACTGGGGCGGCCCGGTCTGGCTGGCGCTGGCCTATGTGGCGGTGCTGCCGTCGCTGCTGGCTTACTGGTGCTGGGGCAGTGCGGTGGGCAAGGTCGGGGCGCAGATTCCGGCGTACTTCGGCAATCTCGCGCCGTTGTTTGCTGCGCTGCTGAGTTGGTTGTTTCTTGGAGAAACCATTCATTGGTATCACCTCTGGGCGGCCTTGCTCATCTTTGCCGGCATTCATGTGGCGCTCAATACGCCCAAACAACCAGTCCCGCTGGAGCAGGAATTGTGAAGTTCTCCGCACAATGCGTGGATTGACGCCTGCCTCCGGGAATAGGGCGTTGTAATCCGTGGAAAGGGCGCGGTACAGTGCCACGGCCTGCAGTTCCTTGCTGCGCAGCACGTTCTTCCCCGATTCAGTCAGCCCTTCCCATCCACCGAATTGCATGGCTTCCGCGCGGATCGTCACCGAACCCGACACCCTGACTTCCGGCATGGAGGCGCAAACCGCGTTGCCGCTGTTTGAGCCGGCAGAGCGCGTGGCGGATACGCCTTTGGCGCAACGCTGGATCCAGCGGCTTTACTGGACCTTGTTCGTCGTTTTCATCGCCTTGGCGCTGCTGTACGCCTTCACCACCTGGCGCGCGCAGCGGCAGATTCTGTATGGCTCGCTCGACACCAGCTCCAGTTTTCTGGTGAGCGCCACCCAGTCGTATTTCCAGAGCTTCTCCTCGGTGCTGGAGGCGACGGGCTCCGATCTGGCGGAGAAGGCCGACTTGCTGCAGCACCCGGAGGTGTTGCAGATTCTGCTGGAGCGCAGGCAGGCGTTGCTGCCTGGCGCGCTGTCCATCAGCATCGTCTCCGCAGAGGGCCGGCTGCTGGGGAGTTCGCTGCGCTCCGACAAACTCCCCGACCTGCAGCACTATCCCGATCTGGTGCAGGCGTTCGCCCGGCTGCGCGCTCTGCCGCAACAAAAAGGGCTGATCGTCGGCCGTCCGGTCATCGGCCCGCTGCTGGGCGTCTGGGTGATTCCGCTGGTGCGCGAAGTGGCGGCCAGCCAAAGCCATCCGGCGTTCTATGTCGTCGCCGCGGTCAGCACCGAGACCTTTTTGCGGCAGACCTTGATCAATACCGCACTGCCCTACAGCGGCATGGCGGCCATCCTGGCGCGCAGCGACGGCTATGTGCTGGCCCGCTGGCCTTCCCCAAAGGACAAGCTGTTTTTTTCCAGTCCGCAGGCAGGCGCTTTCACCATCTCGCTGTCCAAGCACCCCTCCTTGACGAGCGGCCACTACGCCGGCCTGGTTCAGGCCGATGAGACGATGCGCATGGGGAGCTGGCAGCGGCTGCAAACCTATCCCGATCTGGCCGTGGCGGTTTCGGTGCCGAGCGGCGTGTTGTGGGCGCAGTATTGGCGCACCGTCTGGCCACCGCTGCTGGGGCTGGTGTTCTTTTTGCTGCTCCTCACGGTGCTGTATCGCTACGCACGGGGGCAGATCAGCCGCGAACTGATGCTGGCCCGGGTGCAGCAGCAGCGGCTGCGCACCCTCGCCATCACCGATCCATTGACGGCGGTGGGCAACCGCGCGTTGTTGCGTGAGCGCCTGCAACTGGCGCTGGAGTCCGCCTGGGCGCGGCAGAGCGAATTCGGCCTGCTGCTGCTCGATCTCGATGGCTTCAAGCAGGTCAACGATGCCTATGGGCATTCGGCAGGCGATAGCCTGCTGCGCGAGACTGCGCAGCGCCTGCAGTCCATTCTGCGCGAGGGCGAGGTCATGGCGCGCATGGGCGGGGACGAATTTGCCGTGCTGCTGACCAACGCCTTCGGCGGCGAGGCCGCAGCCGAGGCCGCAGCGCACCGCATTCTCTCGGCGCTGCGCCAGCCCTTTGACCTGGGCGTGGGGCGGCAGGCGTCGATCTCGGTCAGCCTGGGCTGCGCCCTCTATCCAGACGATGGCGGCGATGCCGAAACCCTGCTGCGCCGCGCCGATCTGGCGCTCTACGCCGCCAAGTCCGCCGGACGCGACCGCTACCAGCGCTTCAAGACCGATTTCGAGATGGCCGCGCAAAAGCAGAAAAGCTTGCTCGAAAGCGTGGAGGCCGCTTTGCAGCAAGGGCGTCTGACGCTCTGCTATCAGCCCATCGTGTCCATCGGCGGCGATCCGGCGCGCCCAGCGGTGGTGGGCGTCGAAGCCCTGCTGCGCCTGCGCACAGAGCGGGGCGGGCAGATGGAAGCGGCCGAGTTTTCCAGCGTGCTCGATCACGGGCGCCTGGCGCGCGCCATTGGCCGCTTCGTGCTCGATCAGGCGCTCACCCAGGGCGTGCAGTGGCGGGCCGAGGGGTTGGATCTGCATATTGCGGTCAACATCAGCGCCGAGCATCTGCTGGCGCTGGAATTTTTGGACGATCTGCACCAGGCGCTGCGCAATCACCCGGGTTTTCCCGCCAGCGGACTGATGCTCGAAGTCACCGAGTCCGCGCCGCTGCGCAATCTGGAGCAGGCGCGGCAGGTGCTGCAGGCCTGCCAGGATCTGGGCGTGAGCGTGGCGCTCGACGACTTCGGCACCGGCGCCGCCTCGCTCACCTACTTGCAGCAGCTTCCGGCGCAGTCCATCAAGATCGACCAGTCCTTCGTGCGCGACATGGTCAACGACCCGAAAGACTTCGCCATCGTCTCCGCCGTGGTCACTGCCGC
>JAQTVS010000335.1 GCA_028706735.1 Thiomonas sp. | reverse complement strand
TCGACATCATGTTTTTCCTGCTGGTGTTTTTCATCATGGTCACGCTGCACATGATTCCCGACGCTGGCATTACCTCGCGCCTACCCACAAGCGCCACCGCGCAGGCCATGCCCAAGCCGCAGATCACCCTCGCTGTGGACCGTCATGGAGCCATCCATTTCGACCAGAAAACGCTGACCCCGATGCAGCTCACCGCGCTGTTGCGCAGCCAAGCCCATCCCGACCAGATGCAGGTCACACTGGCCGGTGACAAGGCCGTGTCGCTACAACAGCTCATGCTGGTGATGGATGCCTGCCGCGCTGCGGGGGTGACCCGCATTGGCCTGGCGGCTCAGCCCCAGGGCCAGGGATGAGCGCCATCGAGCTACGCGGAAATGATCCGCATGCGGGTCGAAATCCAGCGGGCGGCGAGGGCCGGTCCTGGCTGGCCTTCGTACTGCTGGCCGTGTTGGCGGAGGGCGCTTTGCTGCTGGGCGTCGCTGCCTGGCTGCAACACGGACCGACGCCAACCGAGCGCCAGACGCCGATGCAAATCGTGCTCGGGGCGCCGCCCCCGCCTCCGTCCAAGCCTGTGGTGCAGCCCAAGCCCCCACCGCAACTTGCGCCGCCTCCAGCACGCCCCCAGGCACAGACGCACATTGCCAAGCCGCCGCCCATGCTGCGCCAGGCGCCGCCGCCCCAACCCGAAGCACGCATGCCGCCACCGCCCACGCAAGCGCCACCACCACCACCCGAGCCAGTTCTGCAGCCGCAGATCGTGGCGCCGCCGCCTGCGCCACAGACCATCCCCGAGATGCCGGTGGCACCGCCCGCGCCAACCATTGTGGAGCCACCCGTGGTGGACTTGCAGGCCTTGCGCGCTGCTTACGGCGAGGTCATGCATGCCGCCATTCAGGCGGCAGTGCGCTACCCCGACATCGCGCGGCGCATGGGCGAATCGGGTCGTGTGCGCGTGGCCTTCCGCTTCGAGCATGGCGAGGTGCATGACTTGCATGTGCTCACGAGCAGCGGTTCAGGCATTCTCGACCGCGCTGCCGAGCGAGCCGTGCGCCAGGCCAAGTATCCCGCCTTGCCCGCAGCGCTGCAAGGCAAGGCGTTGCAACTGGAATTATGGGTCGCTTTCAATCTGGACGGAGCGACCAATTGAATGCGACGATGCAGGGAGATTTTTGATGCGTACGACTTTATTTGGGTTGTTGCTTGGGCACTGGGGGCTGTCTGAATTTTTGTGTTCGAGGCGCTGGGAGACTTGTCCACGGCGGCGGTCGGCGCTTGCGACGAACCGAGCGCCGCGGTGGGCAAGTCGGCGGTCATCTTACGCAATGAGTTGGGTGAATCGCTCGGCGTAGAGGATGGCGAATTGATTCATGGCCTCTTTCCAGTTGTGCGCCGCGCGACCCCAGTCGGCCGTGATGTTGCGCAGCGCCAGCCAGATCAGCTTGGATGCGTCGTCGTCGCTGGGGAAGTGCCCGCGCGTCTTGATGATTTTGCGCAGTCGTGCGTTGATGCTCTCGATCGCGTTCGTGGTGTAGATCACTCGGCGCACCGCCGGCGGGAAGGCGAAGAACGGGATCACGCGGTCCCAGGCGCGGCGCCAAGCCGCCACGACCGTGGGGAACTTCTGCCCCCAGGGGCCAAGCGCGAAGGCGTCCAGCTCGGCCTGCGCCGCCTCGGCGCTGGTGGCCGTGTAAATCGGCTTGATCGCCGCGGCCAGCAGCTTGCGCTCCTTCCAGCTGGCGCAGTCCAGGCTGTTGCGGATCAGGTGCACGATGCAGGTCTGCAGCGTGGTCAGAAGTGGCTTATATGGATGCCTCCCAGTATTTTCCAATTCAGGTATGAGCCTGAAGCCGGGTTGAGAGTGGTTTCTTTGAAGGCGGGTTGATCGAGGCTGAAAGGGTCAGTGTAGAGAGGGTTGGGTTATGGCTTGGATGGTGTCAAGGGAAGGCCCCTGCCAGGCCGCCGGAGGCTCCCCCTAGTCTTGGTGCATGTCCGACCGGCGTGCGGCGTCCTTCCCGCAGAGGATCTGAGCGGGGTTGGGGTTGCGCGGTTGCCTGCAACGTTGCGCCTGCAACCTGTCAGGCCCGTCGCCGTGGCGCAGCCGTGTTGCATTGCGCAAAGAGCGCCGCCTTGGCTTGCTGCATGGCCTGAGCGGCGGCCAGATCGCTTTGCGCATCCGCCTGAGCCTGCAAGGCGTGGAGCGTGACGCCCGCTTTGAAGCGCACCAAGCCTTGCGCACTGAGCTGTGCCAGGCAGGCCAGGGGCGTCTTCACATCGGCGTGGCGGTAGCGCTTGACGATCTTGCCCTTGGGACTCGTGATCTCGGTGGCGAACAAGCACGGGCGATGCGTATTGAGCCAAGGGTTGAACACCGTTCGGTAGAAGGTATTGATGATCTGGGCATGCTGTTGCGGGATGTGGCTGTAACCCATGTGTTTGCGCACCACGCTGGCGTTCTTGCTCTCGGCCAGCGCGTTATCGTTGCTGTGGCGGGAGCGGGACTTGGTTTGCTCGATGCGCAGCTTCTCCAGCATCTTGGCCACCCGGTGGTTGATGTACTCCGAGCCGTTGTCCGAATGAAAGCCCTCGATCTCGAAGGGAAACTGGGCGAGTACCAGGGCCAGAACGGGCAGCAGATACGTCTCGCTGATGCCCTGCACGCAAGCCTGCACCTGCCATTGGCTGACCGCGTCCACGCAGGTGATGTGATAAACCCCTTTGATGCCGTCCTGGTCGCCCTGATGCACGGTGTCAATGCGCACAAAGCCTGCGCGTCCCTGGGGGTGTGGCGCGCGGCGCGTGCCAATGGCGCTGTTCACCGCACGGGTCTTGGTGACATGCAGGCGCTGGGCGCGGTAGCCGGCACTCTTGCGCAAGTTGTACAGGTGCGAGACCGACAGGGTGGCCAAGCGGACATAGCGTGCGTCGCCATAGACGTGGTAAGCCCGCTGCAGCAGGTGCGCGATGGCCGGACCGCAGACCTCTTCATGCGCACGATTCATCTCCACCAGCAGCGCCACGTCGCCGGGCGTGAATTTGCGGGCAAAAGGGGCTGCTGGAGCGCCGTAACGCTTGACCAGGGGCTCTGGGGCCAAGCGGTTGGCATGCCATCTGCGCACCAGACGCGTGAGCTGCGCGCGGCTGTAGCCGCTGGTCAGGCGCAGATAGGCCAGCACCACTCCGCGTTCGCGCCGGGTGCGCCGCGGATCGTCAAAGCGCCGCAGGACCCGACTGATGTGGGCGTAGCGCTGCGCATCGTCACCATGCGGCGCAAACCCAACCTGAGCATTGGCACTGAGAAATTGCTCAAGTTGCGCAATTGTGGTCAGTCGCGTGTCATCCATGTTGATCACCATCCTGAAGATGATCAACCCGATCGCAACCCAACTCTCAACCTTCGCTCAGGCTCATTCCTCGTTGGAATGACGCACTTCGTTCAGGCTCATTCCTCGTTGGACAAGGCT
>JAQTVS010000334.1 GCA_028706735.1 Thiomonas sp. | reverse complement strand
GTGGGTTCAAGTACAGCCCGATCACGTCGGCCGCCTTGGCGGCGAACTCGGGGTCTGTGCTGACGCACCAGGAGCGGTGGCGCTGCAACTGGATGCCTTCTTTGCGCAGTACCCGCCACACCGCATCGTCGGACACGCTCAGCGCCATCGCCAACGAGCCACCGTCCCAGCTCGCCATGCCCGCAGGCGGGGGTAACTCAAGTTGCGCCAAGATGCGATCACGCAGTTCGATGCCATACTTGGTCGGCTTGCCGGGCCTGGGCGCATCACGCAGCCCCGCCATGCCGCTGGCGGCAAAGCGTCGGCGCCACTGCCCAACCGTATTCGGTCGCACACCGATCTCGCTCGCGACCTCGTCGTTGCGCTTGCCCTGCAAACACGCCAAAACGATGCGCGCTCGCTCGGCCATGCGAACCTCGCCGCTACGACTTCGCGACAGACGCTCAAGCTCGGCCCTGACTTCTGCCGTACAAAACAACGCCACCGCGACTCGCGCCATGAAGCCCCCGTCCACCAAACGATGTAGGCATCATCATACTATCGATGTATATTGCAATTAAACACTAGGAGCAGCCCGGCCATGCGCCGGGTTTTTTTTCGCCCTGCCCTGTGGATAACTGCCCTACCGATGCACGCGGGTAAGACCTACGGTAAGACCGCGCAAACCCGGAAAAGAAAAAATCCCATGAAATCAATGGCTTAATTCAATGAATTGGCGGAAAGGGAGGGATTCGAACCCTCGGTAGGCTTGCGCCTACGCCTGATTTCGAGTCAGGTACATTCGACCACTCTGCCACCTTTCCTGGTGTTCATCTTCCGCGGTCACTTGGGAAAACCTGTAAGTATACGTCAGGTTTGCGGCAGCAACTCGGTCAGACCGCCCATGTATGGCTGCAGCGCCTTGGGAATGGCAATGCCGCCATCTGCACGTTGGTAGTTTTCGAGCACAGCGACAAGTGTGCGGCCAACGGCGAGGCCGGAGCCGTTCAGGGTGTGCGCCAGTTCTGGCTTGCCGCCTTCAGGCCGGTATCGGGTTTGCATGCGGCGTGCCTGAAAGGCTTCCATATTGGAGCAGGACGAAATTTCGCGGTAGGTGTTCTGCGCGGGGAGCCAGACTTCAATGTCATGGGTGCGTGCACTGCCAAAGCCCATGTCTCCGGTGCACAGCACGATGGTGCGATACGGCAATTCGAGGCGCTGGAGAATGTTTTCAGCGTGGGCTGTGAGTTGATCCAGCGCGGAGGCCGAGTGTTCTGCTCGGGTGATCCAGACCAGTTCCACCTTGTCGAACTGATGCTGGCGGATGAGGCCGCGCACATCGCGCCCACCCGAGCCGGCTTCAGAGCGGAAACACGGGGTATGCGCCACAAATTGCAGGGGCAGTTGATCGGCGTCGAGAATTTGTTCGCGCACCAGATTGGTCAGCGGCACTTCGGCAGTGGGGATGAGGTAGTGTTTCTCGCCGTCGCCGTGCTTAACGGGAAACAGGTCTTCCTCGAATTTGGGCAGTTGTCCGGTGCCGCGCAGGGCCGGCGCGGAAACGATATAAGGCACGTAGGCTTCCGTGTAGCCGTGCTCGGTGGTGTGCACGTCGAGCATGAACTGCGCCAGCGCTCGATGCAAGCGGGCGATCGGTCCGCGCAGGACGGCAAATCGCGCTCCGGACATGCGGGCGGCCGCCTCAAAGTCGAGCCCGAGTTCGGCGCCCACATCGACATGGTCGCGCACGGGAAAGTTGAAGGCGCGCGGCGTGCCCCAGCGGCGTAGTTCGACGTTCTGGGTTTCGTCCGGTCCCACGGGAACGTCTGCTGCGGGAAGGTTGGGAACGGCCATGAGCAGGTCGAGCAGTTCGGCCTGCAGCGCTTCGAGCCTGGCGGCGTCGGTTTCGAGCGTCGTCTTGATGCGGCCCACTTCGTCCATGATGGGCGCAACGTCTTCACCCTTGGACTTGGCGTGGCCGATCTGCTTGGACAGCTGATTGCGCCGCGCCTGCAGGTCTTCGGTGCGTTTTTGCAGGGTTTTGCGCTCTGTTTCCAGCGCGTCAAAGCGGGCCACGTCCAGATAGGGCTGGGGTGACTTGCGGGCGTCCAGACGGGCGATGACGTGCGGCAGATCTTTGCGCAGCAGGTTGATGTCGAGCATGATGAGAATGAGGAGGAAGAAAAGCCGCGCACGCCGGGCGGCGAAATGGGAGTAGCGAAATGGGAGTAATCAGGCGTCGGCTTTGACCACCAAGCCGCGCGGCAGGGGAAATTGCACCGACTCGGTCACGCCGCCCACGCTGCGCACTGACACGGCTCCCAGTTGCCTGAGCCTGGCGATGACTTGTTCCACCAGGGTTTCGGGAGCGGACGCTCCCGCGGTCAGTCCGATCTGCCGCGCGCCGTTCAACCATTCCGGGCGCAGGTCGTCGGCGCTGTCCACCATATAAGCGGGTTTGCCCATGCGCTGCGCCACTTCGCGCAGGCGGTTGGAATTGGAGCTGGTGGGGCTGCCGACCACGATCAGCACATCAACCTGCGGGGTGAGCACCTTGACCGCGTCCTGCCGATTCTGTGTGGCATAGCAGATGTCTTGCTTTTTCGGCTCATGAATCTGCGGAAAGCGCTGGCGCAACGCGGCCACGATGCCAGCCGCATCGTCCACCGACAGCGTGGTCTGGGTGACGTAGGCCAGCGGGGCGTCGGGCGCAATGGGCAACCCTGCGACATCTTCCACAGTCTGCACCAGGTGGATGCCATCGGCCTGCCCCATCGTGCCCTCGACTTCAGGGTGCCCCGCATGGCCGATCATCACAATTTCCAGGCCATCCCGGCGCAATTTTGCGACTTCCACATGCACCTTGGTCACCAGCGGGCAGGTGGCGTCAAACACCTGCAGCCCCAGCGCCTGCGCCTGCGCGCGCACGGCCTGCGAGACGCCGTGGGCCGAAAACACGACCGTGCCGCCCTTGGGCACGGCTTCGAGCTCCTCAACGAACACTGCGCCCTTGGACTTCAGATCGTTCACCACATAGGTGTTGTGGACGATTTCATGGCGGACATAGATCGGCGCGCCAAAACGTGCCAAGGCATGTTCGACGATGTCGATGGCGCGATCCACGCCAGCGCAGAACCCGCGCGGGTTGGCCAGCAAGACCTGCGGCTGGTTTTGCTGGGATAGGTCTTGGGACATGGTGGGCAATTCCGTTCTCACAGCACAGCGAGGATCTGGACTTCAAACGTGGTCGCGCAATCCGCCAGCGGATGGTTGAAGTCGAGCAGCAGCGCGTCACGCGCCGCGTCCACCTCACGCACCATCGCGGTGAGCAGACCCGCCTCGCCATCCGCGCTGGTAGGCAGACGCAGACGCAGCACATCGCCCACGAGCGCTTGCGGGCCAGGATGCTCACGCGCTTGCTCCACCACAGTGCGCGACACCCAGCGCAGCAAGCCCGGAATGCGGGCGCCAAATGCTGCGCCGGCGGGCA
>JAQTVS010000333.1 GCA_028706735.1 Thiomonas sp. | reverse complement strand
GGCAATCAAGCGGTGGATACGCTGTTCTACAGCGCAAGCGATTTCACCGAACGCTACAGCGCCACCGAAACCCTGAAGTCGGGGGCGATCTATCTCACCGCGGGCAGTCGCCTCATGTCCAGCCGCGGGCGTGAGATGCTCACGATCACCGCCGACACATGCGGCCGCCACGACACCCTGGGCGGCGCCTGTTCCGCCGAAAGCAACGCGGTGCGATACGCGCTGAACAAGCAGCCCATGCATTCCTGCCGCGACACCTTTCTCAAATGTCTGTGGCAATACGACGGCGGCCTCTCAAGGGAATGCCGGGCCGCCCCAAATGCACTTGACCCCCGCGGGGGGCGGGCCGAGCCCGGCTCGGCCCCGGGGGCGCTCACCAAGCGTGATCTCACCGCCAACATCAACTTCTTCATGAACGTGCCCGTGACTTCCGAAGGGGGGCTTGAGTTTGCCGATGGCGTTTCCGCGCCGGGCAAGTATGTGGAAATGAAGGCGGCGATTGACGTGCTCTGCCTGATCTCCAACTGCCCGCAGCTCAACAATCCGTGCAACGCCTACAACCCCACGCCGGTACGCCTCCTGATCTGGAACTGATCATTCTTTGACCGCGCCGCCGGGACGGCCCGGCTGGCTTTGCGACAGCATGGGACGACCCAACCCAGCCCGCCATGTTCCACACCGTTCTGATTGCCAATCGCGGCGCCATTGCCTGCCGCATCATCCGCACCCTGAAGCGCATGGGTGTGCGCTCTGTCGCCGTGTACTCCGAGTGCGACCGCGACAGCGCCCATGTCCGCATGGCGGACGCTGCCGTGTGCATCGGCCCGGCGCCTGCCGCGCAAAGCTATCTGCGGGCCGATGCCATTTTGGGGGCCGCGTTACAGACCGGCGCGCAGGCGATCCATCCAGGCTATGGCTTCTTGTCGGAAAACCCGGATTTCGCTGCGTCATGCGAGGCGGCTGGCATTGCCTTCATTGGGCCTACGCCCGCGCAGATGCGCGCCTTCGGCCTGAAGCACACCGCACGCGAACTGGCGCAGCAAAACGGCGTGCCCTTGTTGCCCGGAACGGGGCTGCTGTCAGACGCGGGCCACGCGCTGGCCGAGGCCCGGCGCATCGGCTTTCCCGTCATGCTCAAGAGCACAGCGGGCGGCGGTGGCATCGGCATGCAACTCATCTGGAGCGAAGACCAGTTGGACGCGGCCTACGCCCGGGTGGACCGTCTGGCGCGAGCCAACTTCAAGGAAGCTGGCATCTATCTTGAGAAGTATGTGCAGTCGGCGCGCCACATCGAGGTGCAGGTGTTCGGCGATGGCGCGGGCGGCGTGGTGCATCTGGGCGAGCGAGACTGCTCGGTGCAGCGCCGCAACCAAAAGGTCATTGAAGAAACGCCGGCGCCCCATTTGGCCGATGCCGTGCGCACTGCACTGTGCGACACCGCAGTGCGCCTGGCCCAGGGCGTGCGGTACCGCAACGCGGGCACGGTGGAGTTCGTGCTCGATGCGGACTCGGGCGCGTTCTACTTTCTTGAGGTCAACACCCGGCTGCAGGTTGAGCATGGGGTCAGCGAAGAAGTGAGCGGTGTCGATCTGGTGGAGTGGATGGTGCGGCTGGCCGCGGGCGAGGCGCCCAGCGCAGGCTATGTGCACCAGCCGCGCGGCCATAGCATGCAGGTGCGGGTGTATGCCGAAGATCCGGCCAAGAACTTCCAGCCGGCCACGGGGCTGTTGTCCGAGGTGCGCTTTCCCGCCGACGTGCGGGTGGAAACCTGGGTCGAAACCGGTGCGGAAGTCAGCGCGTTTTACGACCCCATGCTGGCCAAGCTCATCGTGCTCGGCAGTGACCGCGCGGATGCGCTCAAGCGCCTGCAGGCCACCCTGGCCGACACGCGGCTTTATGGCTTCGAGACCAATCTCGGCTATTTGCGGCAGATCGTGGCCGACGCCACGTTTGCCCAGGGCCGCCAGACCACGCGCTATCTCGAAGGTCTGCCTGCACAGGCGCGCACACTGGACGTGATGGAGCCCGGCGTGCAGACCAGCCTGCAAGACTGGCCCGGCCGGCTGGGCTACTGGAACGTCGGCGTGCCGCCCTCCGGACCCATGGACGCGCTGGCGCATCGCGCTGCCAACCGCCTGCTCGACAATCCGACGGATGCCGCCACCCTGGAAATCCTCCTTGCAGGGCCCACGCTGCGATTCAACACAGCCACCGTGATCGCGCTGGCCGGCGCCGACATGGCGGCCACGCTCGATGGCGTGCCTCTGCCCAACTGGCGCAGCCATGCGGTGCGGGCTGGGCAGGTGCTCCAGTTCGGCAGTGCCGCGTCCGGCGTCGGCGCCGGGGGAGCGCGCGCTTATCTCGCAGTGGCCGGGGGCTTTGAAGCTCCGCTGTACCTCGGCAGCCGCGCCACGTTTACCCTCGGCCAGTTTGGCGGCCATGCCGGACGCACGCTGCGCACGGGCGATGTGCTGCATCTGGGGAGCAACGCGCGGTCACAGCCCGGGCGTGAGGCTGCAAGCGAGGCGCGGCCGCGGTACGCGGCGCATTGGGACATTGCGGTGCGCTACGGCCCACATGGCGCGCCGGACTTTTTCACCGATGACGACGTGGACATGCTGTTCGCCACGGCCTGGGAGGTGCACTACAACTCCAACCGCACGGGCGTGCGCCTCATCGGCCCCAAGCCGCGCTGGGCGCGCAGCGACGGCGGCGAGGCGGGCCTGCATCCCTCCAATATCCACGACAACGCCTACGCCGTGGGCAGCATCGACTTCACCGGCGACATGCCCATTCTGCTCGGGCCCGATGGCCCCAGCCTGGGCGGCTTTGTCTGCCCCGGCGTGGTCGTGGCGGCAGACTTGTGGAAGCTCGGCCAACTGCGTCCGGGCAATACCGTGCGCTTTGTGCCGGTGAGCCTTGACGAAGCGGCCAGACTCGAAGCCGTGCAGGACGCGGCGCTTCAAGGCTTGGGCGCGCCTGACACCGCGCCGCAAGACCATCGCCTCGACCCTCCGCTCGCCGCCGCGCCCACGCTGGAGTCGCCCATCGTGGGGCAGCGTGTCGTGCCCGATCATCCGGTTGGCGTGGTTTACCGCGTGGCGGGTGACAAGAACCTGCTGGTGGAATACGGCCCGCTGGTGCTCGACCTGGAACTGCGGCTGCGGGTGCATGCGCTGATGCAGTGGATCGAAGAGCGCCAATTGCCTGGCGTCATCGACCTCACCCCCGGCATCCGCTCGCTGCAGATTCACTACGACAACCGCGTGCTGCCCTTGCCCGCACTGTTGTCGGCGCTACAAGAAGCCGAGGCGGCACTGCCACCGGCTGAAGACATGGAAGTGCCCTCGCGCATCGTCCATTTGCCCCTGAGCTGGGACGATCCCGCCACCCGGCTGGCCATCGAGAAATACATGGCGGGCGTGCGCAAGGATGCGCCGTGGTGCCCGTCGAACATCGAGTTCATCCGCCGCATCAACGG
>JAQTVS010000034.1:3281-14302 GCA_028706735.1 Thiomonas sp. | reverse complement strand
AATAAGCCGCCAGACCATGCAAGCCGCCGCGCCGCCCTGGCGGCCAGATGATGCTTCGGCCCAGAAGCAAAGCGCCTGGTCGCAGATTTCGCCCGCCGCGCGGCGCATCATTCTGGCGCGCACTGCACGCAGCGTCGGCCAGGGCGCGCTGGTCGCGGCCTTTACCTTGTATCTGCACGCGCTGCAGTGGAGCGCGCCGCAAATCGGCGCGGTGCTCAGCGGCGGGCTGTTCATCGGCGCGGCGCTCACACTATGGATCGGGCCATTGAGCGACCGCATCGGACGGCGCCAGTTCTTGCTCGGTTATGAACTGGTGCTCGTGGCCTGCGCAGCCGTCGCATTCGTTTCGGCTACGCCCTGGCTGCTGGTTCCTGCGGCGTTGCTGGGCAGCTTCGGGCGCGGCGCCAATGGCGCGGCAGGGCCGTTCGGGCCGCTGGAGCAGTCGTGGCTGGCGCACGGCACACCGCCTGCCCTGCGCTCGCAGATTTTCAGCCTGAACTCCACTCTGGGCATGCTCGGCATGGCGCTGGGCGCGATGCTCGGCGCCGCGCCGCATTGGTTAAGCGCGGTGATGCCGATGGACTGGGCGTATCGCAGCCTGTTCGTGCTGCCCCTCCTCGGCTCGGCGGCTGGGTTTTTTTTGCTGCTGCAGGCTGAGGACGCGCCCAATGCAGTGCAAACCGAGGTGCAATCGCACGTCAAGACGACAACAGAGACGGCAGTCATCGAGAGCGACCAGACCCGCCATCTGCGCGAAAACACCCTGCTCTGGCGGCTCGGGCTGGTCAATGCGCTCAATGGACTGGGCATCGGCATGGTGGCGCCGCTGATGGCGTACTGGTACCTGGTGCGCTACGGGCACGGGCCCGCCAGCATCGGCCCGGCCATGGCGGCGAGCTTTGTGTTCGCCGCGTTTGGCGCGCAGATTGCCAGTCGTCTGGCGCAGCGCTTCGGCGCGGTGCGCGCAGTGGTCGGCATGCGCGCCGTGGGCCTGGGCATGCTGCTGCTCACCCCGCTGTCACCTGTGTTCTGGATCGCCGCGGGCTTTTACGCCCTGCGCGCCACCGCGAATCAGGGCACCATGGGCGTGCGCCAAGCCCTGACCGTCAGCCTGACCGGGCCGGACCGGCGCGGCCTGGCGGCCACGGTGAACAATGTCTCCATTCAGATCCCGCGTGCCATTGGGCCGCTGATTGCCGGCGTCTTGCTGCATCTGGGCTGGCTGATTGCGCCCTTCATTGTGGCCGCCACGTTTCAGGCGGCGTATTTGGTGCTGTATCAGCGGTTTTTCCGCGGCATCGAGCCGGGAAACTCCACCGCCTGAAAGACAAATGCGCTGCCGAAGCAGGGCGTGCGCAGCGATAAAAACGTCTAGGAGTCTGTCGGGCTTGAGAATCGCGGGCTGCAAAAAGGCTGTGCGGCGTCCTGCGGCAACGGCTTTTTGCCCCATAGCCTGGGCTATGGGGCTGCAAATCCGCCGCCACAGGCCATCCCCACACCCATTTCTCGCTCTACGCGACTCAAGCCCGACAGACTCCTCGTCAGCGTGCTTTGGGAGGGCCGATGTCGCCCAGCACCTTGCCGTTCACCTTGGCGCCGTACAGACTGAACTTGCTGTCGTGGAACTTGGCGCGGGTGGCGGCCACGCTGCCCTTCCAGCGCGGATCTTGCGGGCGCTCCTGCGCGTCCATGAAGTAGGCCACGTCCCAGGCTTCCTGCGGGGTGAGGCTGTAGCTCATGCCGTAGGGCATATTGGCGTAGATGAACTTGGCGGCATTTTTGTAGCTGCCCATGCCCGCACCCCAGTTGAACGACTTGGCGCCCCACAACGGCGGAAACACGGTTTCGCCGTTGACATATTGGCCTTCGCCATTTGCGGCGTGGCAGACGATGCACTTGGCTTCATACACCTTCTGGCCGCGCACATAATCGGGCGCCTGGGCGGGCTCCGGCAGATTGGGATAGCCGCGTCCTGCCGTCTTTTCGTCCAGCGGCAAGCCCTTGGCCATCCAGTAGGAATAGGACTGCAGCGCGACAAGCGTTTCGCTGCCCAGCGGCGGCGCCTTGCCGTTCTGGCTGTACATGAAACAGCCTTGCAGGCGCTCTTCAAAAGTGTTGACTTTCTTGTTCTTGGCGCGATAGGCGGGGTAGCTCACATACGCCGCCCACAGCGGTGCGGAACCGGCCATGCGCCCGGCATCGGTGTGGCAGTTCACGCAGCTCAGTGTGTTGCCGACGTAGGCCTTGGCGTACTTGGGAGTGTCGAGCATGATGTCGCGCCCGAGTTTGATCATCTTGCCGAATTCGTCATCGGGAATGGCCGACTCCGACGGCGGCGTGAACTTGGCCCCGGTGCCGACGGCAGCATTGATTTGCGACTTGGGTGCAGGGGAAGGCGCATCCGCGGCGTGAGCGCACGTTGCCATGACACCGGCGGCCGTCAGGCCGAGCGCCAGCAACGAGCGTTTGAACGTGCACGCAGCGCGCGAAGCGCCATACAGGGACGGCCGCGCGGCGAAAGAAAAGGATGTGGTCATGTCGCGCTCCAGGTCAAGGTTTGGCAGAAGTGGTCTTGCTCAGGGTCAGCGGTTGCGCCGCCAGCCATTGCGCCACGTCCTGCGTTTGCGCGTCCGTCATGCGCAGCGCCACGGTGTGCATCATGCCCAGCTGGTCGCCGCGGCGGCTGCCGTCCTTCCAGGCCTTGATCTGTGCTTCGATGTACGCGGCGGACTGCCCGACCAGCGGAGGAAACTCCGCCCCGACCCCGACGGCCCCCGGGCCATGACAGCGGATGCAGGCCGGAATGCCCTTGTCCCAGTCGCCGCGCAGCGCCAGACGCTCGCCTGCTGCGGCAGCCGCGCCAGCAGGCATGGGCGCGGGTTTTCCGCTTGGCTTGAGCTTGGAGTAGTAGGTCGCCAGCGCCGTGACCTGCGCCGGGGTCAGCGGCTTGGCCATGCCCGACATGATGGCGTTGTTGCGTGTGCCGTCAGCGAAATAGCGCAGCTGATCGGCCAGATATTTCTCAGGCAGACCCGCCAGCCTGGGGTAACCAGCGGCGGCATTGCCCATGCCGTCCGCACCGTGGCAGGCGATACATGTGGCCGCTTCTGGCGGCGCTGCCGCCCAGCTCGCAGGCGCTGCAAGCAACAAGCCGCCCAGAACGGCCCAAGCCAGCGGGCGGCGCTTTGTACTGAATTGACGCATAGAGAGCTCCGGTTGAATGCAAACCCTTCGATGTATCAGCAGAAAACTATCGAGAAAGGGAAAACCCTCTCAGGGTTAAGGAGCAGTTTATGCGCGAAACACCACAACAATCCAACAGATTCTGTCGATCAGCATCAGAAACTGCGTGAATCCTCTGACAAAATGTTTCAGGCGCGATGAGGGCCTGTTCACGTTATCCCAGGAACTTGCCCAGCAGCTGCTGCGCCGTGGCCATGAGATCGCCCTCGGCGGGCAATTGACCGTTGGGGGTGAGCTGATCCACCACAGTGGGCAACGCCTGCGACAGTTCGCTGGCCGCCTGCGCGGGCTGGATGCCGAGCTTGCTGGCAAGATCGCCCAGGGCGCCACTGCCCAGCAGCTGCTGGATTTGCTCGGCAGAGATCGGCAGATTGGCTCCCGTGCCCACCCAGGACTGCACCACATTGCCCAGGCCACCCTGCTGGAACTTCTCCACCAGCCCACCCAGCCCGCCGCTGTTGCCCAGCAGGCCCATCACCGCCTGAAGCATCGGGTTGTCCCCCGCGCCTGCCTGCGCCTGTTGGCCGCCCAGCATCTGCCCCAAACCACCCGCCACGCTATCGAACAGTCCCATGATGATCTCCTCAAGTCAAAAAAATCTGTGCAGCAATTCCAAGGCCCTTGACGCACAATTGCGTTTCACTCAGCCATGTCCGCATAGCTTAAAAGGATTGCATGAATTTGCGTGCAATTTCCGTGTCGGGGCTCTTTTCTCTCTGCTTTTTTTACAGTTCTATGGATGTCTCTTCTGAACAGATCCACACGCTGATGGCCGACCTGGGCGCACGCGCCCGCGCCGCATCGCGCGGCATGGCGCGCGCCGGCACTGCGGCGAAGAATCAGGCGCTGTCTGCGCTGGCCGCCGCCATTCGTGCGCATCGCCCTCAGTTGCAAGACGCCAATCTGCGCGATCTGCACGCCGCACGCGATGCCGGGCTCGAGCCTGCGTTCGTCGATCGGCTGACTCTGAGCGACAAGGTGGTGGAGCAGATGGCGCTGAGCTGCGAGCAGGTGGCCGCGCTGCCGGACCCTGTAGGTGAGATCGAACATGTGCGCCGCCGCCCTTCGGGCATCAGCGTGGGGCAGATGCGGGTGCCACTAGGCGTGTTCGGCATGATTTACGAGAGCCGGCCCAATGTCACCATTGAGGCCGCGTCGCTGGCCATCAAGTCAGGCAATGCGGTCATTCTGCGCGGCGGCTCGGAGGCCATACACAGCAACCGCGCGCTGGCTGAACTGGTGACGCAAGCGCTGGAGGCTGCCGGGCTGCCCGCCGACGCGGTGCAACTGGTGCCGACGACAGACCGCGCCGCCGTGGGGGCGCTCATCACCATGCCGCAGTTCGTCGACGTGATCATTCCGCGCGGCGGCAAGGGGCTGATCGAGCGCATCAGCGCGGAAGCCCGGGTGCCGGTCATCAAACATCTCGACGGCAACTGCCATGTTTATGTAGACCGCGGCGCCGATCTGGACATGGCCGTTCGCGTGACGGACAACGCCAAGACCCAGCGTTACAGCCCATGCAACGCAGCCGAATCGCTGCTGGTCGACGCCGACATCGCCCCGGAGTTTCTGCCGCGCATCGCTGCGGTGTTTGTGCACAGAGGCGTGGAAATGCGCTGCTGCCCCGCCAGCCGCGCCCTGCTCGTCGCCGTGCCCGGCGCCTCAGCCTTGTTGCGCGATGCCACCGAGGCCGACTGGGGCGCCGAGTACCTCGCCCCCATTATCTCCATCAAACTGGTGGACGGGGTGGACGCCGCAATCACTCACATCAACCGCTATGGGTCGCAGCACACCGACACCATTCTCACCCGCGATCACCCCCGCGCCATGCAATTTCTGCGCGAGGTCGATTCGGCCAGTGTGATGGTCAACGCCTCCACCCGCTTCGCTGACGGGTTCGAATATGGCCTGGGGGCGGAAATCGGCATTTCCACCGACAAATTCCACGCCCGCGGACCGGTGGGCCTGGAAGGCCTGACCAGCATGAAGTGGGTGGTGCTGGGCGACGGCGAAGTGCGCAACTGATTTTTTTCTCCATCACACATGACTTCTCCCCAGATCGAAACCGCCGTCCTCACCCTGCCCACCCTGCTGCGCATCAATGCCGCCATAGGCGCCGGTTTCGGCGTACTCAGCGCCTTGCTCACCGCCGTTGTCAAATGGCGCGACTTCAATGGCTTCGAGCTGCTGGCCATCCTGCCCGGAGCGGTGTTTTTCAACACCCTGGCGCTGGTGTTCGTGACTCTGGTGGGATATTGGCTCTACCGCTGGCTGGCTGAGCGACAGCGCTGGAGCCTGCATCATCTGCATACCCGGCGCACCCATCCACACACGTCGGCCTGACCAAAAAACGAGGAGACTCCCATGAACCCACGCGACCGCATCAGACTGCTGGGCGCCGGCCTCATTGGCCTGGGCGGCGCCCAGCTTGCACAGGCGCAGACGCAAGGGCCGGTGCCAGCGCAGCAGATTTCCAGCGAACCGTGGAAAGTGGCGATGCAGATCAGCGACAGCCTGGAGCAAGCCTATGAGGGGCTGATCAATATCCAGAACGTGCTGGAGCTGGACCCCAAGATGCAGTTCATCGTGGTGGGCTACGGCAAGGCCATTCACTTTCTGCTCAACGGCGCGAAAACGCCGCAGGGCGCGCTGTTTGCAGGGATGATTGGCGATCTGGCCAATCAGGGTGTGCAGTTCAAGGCCTGCAACAACACGCTGACCTTCCTCAAAATCCCGCAAAGCGAATTGGTGCTCGAAGCGACGGTGGTTCCAGCTGGCGTCTATGAGCTGGTCAAGCTGCAGTCTGAGGGCTGGTACTACATCAAGCCCTGAGAGCGCCCCCAGACCTGCCGTGTTCGCGTCAGGCCCCCCGAGGGGGATGAGAAAACTTGGGGCGGCCCGGCGTTTTCTCAGGAGCGCCCCAAGCGTCAGGCCTGCATCCGACCAGCGGTCGCCATATCGCCCTCTGTGACCCTGATCACAGAGCGATCAGATACCCACCCCAGTATTGACAGCGCTCAATCACGAGCGCGTTGCTGCTGGTTCACCCGAATGTATCCATTTGATACATTTCGATACCTTTTGCTTTAGATCAAAGACCTTTGATGTCTTCTGGTCTGCAGCTCTATCCGATCAAGGAGGCATCGCATGTTGCGCAAATTGTTGTTGACGTCCCTGCTCTGCGCCTCGGGCGCCGTGCAAGCGGCTTCTCTGGTGACGCCGGGCCAGTCGCTGGCCGCCACCTGTTTCAACTGCCACGGCCCGCAAGGCGTGTCCACCGCGGCCATTCCTTCTCTGGCTGGGCGCACCTCGGCCTCAATCGTGGAGACCATGGCGGAATACAAGACGGGCAAGCGCACCGGCACCATCATGCCGCAGATCGCCAAGGGCTATACCGACGCCCAGATCCAGATCATCGCCACCTATTTCGCGCAACAAAAACCCTAAGGACGCCTCCATCATGCAATCACGTCGCAAATTCCTGGCGGGTGCCGCCACTGTGGGCGCCATCGGCCTCGCGCCCGCCCTGTCGGGCTGCGCCAGCACCACCCGCAGCGCAGCGGGCAAGGGCAAGGTCGTCATAGTCGGCGCCGGTTATGGCGGCTCAACCGCGGCCAAATACATCCGCGAATGGTCGGGCAACGCCATCGAGGTGACGGTCGTCGAGCCGGGCGACGCCTTCATCTCCTGCCCGATTTCCAACCTGGTGATCGCCGGGGCGAAGTCGATGCAGGACATCACCATCTCCTACGACGATCTGCGCAAACGCCACGGAGTGAACTGGGTCAAGAGCACGGTGGAGAGCATCGACCCCGCCAAGCACACCCTGAAGCTCGCCAACGGCGACATGCTGCAGTACGACAAACTGGTGATGTCGCCGGGCATTGACCTGATGTTCGATACCGTCGCCGGACTCAAAGCCGCGAACGCGTCAGGAAAAATCCTGCAAAGCATGAAGGCCGGCCCGGAAACCGTGGCGCTGCGCCAGCAAATTGAGGCCATGCGCGATGGCGGCGTGGTCGCCCTCACCGTGCCGCTAGCGCCGTTCCGCTGCCCGCCCGGCCCTTATGAGCGCGCCACGCTGGTTGCCGCTTACTTTAAGCAGCACAAACCAAAATCCAAGGTGCTGATTTACGACGCCAACGACAAAGTGCAGTCGAAAGAGCCGCTGTTCAAGAAGGCCTGGGCCGAACAGTACAAGGGCATGATCGAGTACATCCCCGACCACAAGGTGATCGGCGTGAACACGGCGCGGATGGAACTCGAATTCGAGGTCAACGATCCGGTGAAAGCCGACGTGCTCAACGTCATTCCCGCGCAGCGCGCCGGGGTCATTGCCCAGCGCACCGGGCTGGCGAACATGAACGCGCGCTGGTGCGAAGTGGATTACAAGACCTTCGAATCGTCAGTGCACAAGGACATTCATGTGCTGGGCGATTCCATCCAGATCTCGCCGCTGATGCCCAAGTCGGGTCACATGGCCAATCAGCACGCCAAGGTGGCTGCGGCAGCCATTGTGTCCATGCTGTATGACCAGCCGGTCAACCAGCACCCGGTGGTGATGAACACCTGCTACAGCATGGTGAACTTCAAAGAAGCCATCCACGTGGCGACGGTTCACCAATACGACGAGAAGGAAAAAACTTATCTCACCGTGCCGGGCTCAGGCGGCATTTCCGCAGGCATCACCGAGTTGGAAGGGGTGTACGCCGAGGCTTGGGCGCACAACATCTGGCGCGACAGCTTGTCCTGACTGAACTCCGACACGCCGCAGGGTCTGGTTGATATACGGATTGTGCGGCGCGTCGATCACTGGCATCATGGAATGTCGATCGCGTATCGGCCTTTTTTTTTCGCCAAAGCGCCAACAGAGCGTCAAGCGACAACCATCCCAAGGAGGAGACATATGGAAAACACACCGAATCGCCGCAAGGCGCTGGCCGCCGCAACTGTCGGCGCTGCGGCGCTGATGGTCAGCACCACCGCACGCGCGCAAGGCCGCGCAGACAAGGAAGGGCCCGTGAAAGTGGTCTATCACGTCACGCAGGGCGACGCACAAGGCTCGCGCTGCCTGGGCAATGTGCGCAACCATCTGGCCGCAGACCCCACGGCGAAGATCGTGGTCGTCGGCAACGGCGCGGGCATCGACTTCATGTTGAGCGGCGCAGAAGATGGAAAGGGCGCCGACTTTTCCGGCTTGATCGGCGGTCTGGCCTCGCAAGGCGTGTCGTTCCGGGTCTGCAACAACACCCTCACCTCGCGCAAAATCCCGAAAGACCGCGTGCTGCTCGATGCCACCATCGTGCCTTCCGGCGTGGCCGAAGCCGCCAATCTGCAGTACCGCGAGGGCTACGCCTACATCTGCCCTTGAATTTGCACCGCACTGTGGCGTTCCAGCCGCGCGGGTGTTGCTGCTGCCGCTTGGCGGGCTTCATCAACGTGGCTTTTTCATGCCTGCACCGATAATGCGCAGGTGACTTCTACGCCTCCACATACCCCGCCCGTACCCGTCCTGCGCCCCTTATGGCGCGATCTGATGGCCTGCGCGCAATTGGTGGGTGATGTTCAGGAGGGCGCGTCTCTCGCCACCGCGCTGCCGCAGTCTGCCGCGCGCGGCAAGTGGGACGCGGCGCAACGCGGCGCGGCGCAGGCGCTGAGTTTCGCCGTGCTGCGCCATCTGGGCACGGCGCGCGCGGCCTTGTCGGCGCTGCACCCCAAGGCCATCCACCCGCCCTTGCTGCGCGATGTGCTGCACACCGCGCTGGTGCTGCTGCGGCCGGACACTGGCGTGCACTACGCCGCGCATACCGTGGTCAATCAGGCGGTGGAAGCCTGCAAGCGCACTCCCGCGCTGCGCCATGCAGGAGGCTTTGTCAACGCCGTGCTGCGGCGTTTCATCGCCAGCCCGGACTTGCTGGATACCGTTTGCGCCGCCTCAAACGAGGCGCGCTGGAACCATCCGCCGTGGTGGGTCGAGACGCTGCAAGCCGCCTATCCGCAACGCTGGCAAGATGTGCTCCAGGTCGCTCAGCGCCAACCCGCGATGACCCTGCGGGTGAACACCCGCCGCATCTCGCGTGCGGACTATCAGTTGGAGCTGAGCGCGTGCGGACTGCACAGCATGGCGCCCAAGGATGCCCTGCTCGACCAGGCGCTCATCCTGCAGCAGCCAGCCGCGGTGGAACGCCTGCCGGGGTTTGATGTCGGCTGGGTGAGCGTGCAGGACGCCGCCGCGCAATACGCCGCCACCCTGCTCGACGTGCAACCGGGCCAGCGCGTGCTTGACGCCTGCGCCGCGCCGGGCGGAAAGACCGCGCATTTGCTCGAACGTGCCGACTGCACCGTGCTCGCGCTGGACAAGGACGCGCAACGCCTGCACCGCGTGGACGACACCCTGCGCCGCCTGGGTCTGCAGGCGAACACCCTGGCGGCCGATGCCGCGCATCCGGCAGCGTGGTGGGATGGCCAGCGCTTCGATCGCATCCTGCTTGATGCGCCCTGCAGCGCCTCGGGCATCTCACGCCGCCATCCAGACATCCGCTGGCTGCGCCGCGCAACCGACATTCCCGCGCTGGCCGCCACGCAAACTGCCCTGCTCGACGCACTCTGGCCGCTGCTGCAAACCGGCGGCAAGCTGCTCTACGCCACCTGCTCGGTGTTTCCGCAGGAGGGCGCGCAGCAGGCGGCCGCCTTCCTCGCCCGCCATGCCGATGCGATAGCATCGCCCGCGCCGGGCCAGTTGCTGCCACAGGAGCCGCAACACAGCGGGGATGGCAACGCTGCGGCGTCTCCCGCGTCCCATTCGCAAGACGGTTTTTACTACGCCCTGTTCACCAAGTCCTCGTGAAATCCGCCCTCCAAAGCCCCAACCTCCAGCGCCGCAAGCTGTTGCGCGCTAGCCTGGCGCTGGCTGTCGGCGCGGGCGCGACCCAGCACGCGCAAGCCACTTCAGTGGACACCGAACCGTTGATGCTGACCATGAGCCCTGACGGTTTGTTCGTCACCACGGCGGCGGTGTTTGCGCTGCCGCGCAGCCTGGAAGACGTGCTGGACCGCGGCATTGCGCTGTACTTCGAGACCGTGGCCACCGTGGTGCGTCCGCGCTGGTACTGGTTCAACGACGAGGTGGCGCAGGCCAAACGCGAGGTACGGCTGGCGTATCAACCCCTGCTGCAGCGCTACCGCGTCTCGGTGGGCGGCTTGCAGCAGAACTATGACAACCTGGACGAAGCGCTGGGCGTGGTGCAACGCACCCGTCATTTGCGGGTGGCAGAGCCCACGCAACTCGTGGCCGGACAGACCTACCAGCTCGACGCCCGCTTCCGCCTCGATCTGTCGCAATTGCCGCGGCCATTCCAACTCAACGTCTCGTCCCAGTCGGACTGGAAAATCGAAGCCACCTTCCCCCCCCAGACATTCGTCTGGGCGCCCTGAGATGAACCGCTCCCCTCACTCGCTGCGCTCGCTGCCCCCGAGGGGGGTGTCAGCTCCTTCGGAACGGCCGTGCGGAGCTGACATGAAACAGCCCCCTCACTCGCTGCGCTCGCTGCCCCCCGCGGGGGGTGTCAGCTCCTTCGGAACGGCCGTGCGGAGCTGACATGAAACAGCCCCCTCACTCGCTGCGCTCGCTGCCCCCCGCGGGGGGTGCCAGCTCCTTCGGAACGGCCGTGCGGAGCTGACATGAAACAGCCCCCTCACTCGCTGCGCTCGCTGCCCCCCGCGGGGGGTGTCAGCTCCTTCGGAACGGCCGTGCGGAGCTGACATGAAACAGCCCC
>JAQTVS010000034.1:0-3181 GCA_028706735.1 Thiomonas sp. | reverse complement strand
AACAGCCCCCTCACTCGCTGCGCTCGCTGCCCCCCGCGGGGGGTGTCAGCTCCTTCGGAACGGCCGTGCGGAGCTGACATGAAACAGCCCCCTCACTCGCTGCGCTCGCTGCCCCCCGCGGGGGGTGTCAGCTCCTTCGGAACGGCCGTGCGGAGCTGACATGCAAAACAACAACGCCTGGGACAGCCGCACCTCGCGCTGGGCGCTGCGCATGGCGCTGGCGCTTGGACTGCCGCTGGCGATGTTTCTGGTCTTTCTGTTGGCGGTCTCCACCAATAACAGCGCGCAGCCGAGCCCGTTTTTCGCCTGGCTGTACTGGATCAATTTTGTCGTCGCCGGCGTGTTGCTGCTGGTGGTTCTGGCGCTGGGCCTGCGCCTGGGCTGGCGGCTGCACAAACGGCGCTTCGGCAGCCGCCTGCTGTTCAAGCTCGCCGCCGTGTTCGCCCTGGTGGGCGTGCTGCCCGGCGTGGTGATCTACACCGTGTCCTACCAGTTCGTCGCCCGCAGCATCGAGACCTGGTTCGACGTCAAGGTGGAAGGCGCGCTGACCGCAGGCCTGAACCTCGGCCGCACCACGCTCAATGTGCTGCAGAGCGACCTGCAGGCCAAGGCGCGCAATCTGTCGGTGCAAATCGCTGAAGATCCCACCACGCTGTCCCCACTCACCATGGAGCAGCTGCGCCAGCAGCTCGGCCTGCAGCAAATCACCGTGTTCGACGGCAACGGCACGGTGCTGGTGACCGCTGGCGGCAACCCGTTCTCGCTCGTTCCCGACATTCCCGGCAGCAACAGCATGCGGCAGTTGCGCACCATGGGCTCCATCTCCGACATCGAAGGCGGCGATGACGGCTCCGGCCAAACGCCGCAGACGCTCAAGCTGCGGGTCGTGGTCAGCCTGCCCGCGCGGCATTTCGTCCTGCCCGGACATGGCCGCTACCTGCAACTCATCCAGGACGTGCCGCAGGCCATCTCCAGCAGCGCGCTCGAAGTGCAGCGGGCGTATGCCGAATATCAGGAGCGCGCGCTGGGCCGCGAGGGCCTCAAGCGCATGTATATCTCCACCCTCACCCTCACCCTGTTTCTCGCGGTGTTCCTGGCGGTGCTGCTGGCCGTGGTGCTGGGCAATCAACTGGCCAAGCCTTTGCTGCTCCTGGCCGACGGCATGAAAGCCGTGGCAGAGGGCGATCTGCGGCAGAAGCCGCACTTCGAACGCAACGACGAACTCGGCGTGCTGGTGCGCTCATTCAACACCATGACCAACCAGCTCGCAGAAGCGCGGGCGCAGGTGCAGTTCAACCATGACGCGCTCGAAGCGTCGCGCGCCTATCTGCAAAGCGTGCTCGACAACCTCAGCACAGGCGTTTTGGTGCTGGGCAGCGATCAGCGCCTGGCCCTGGCCAACCCCAGCGCCACACGCTTGCTGCGCGCGCCGCTGCAAGGGCTCATTGGCCAGCCGCTGCAACAACACGCCAGCCTGGCGGCATTCGCCCAGACCCTGACCGACGCCTTTGCCGCACTCAACGAACAAGACACCGCCGGCGCCAGCCCGCACTGGCTCCAGCAGATCGAATACCAGCTTCCCGGCAGCGATGCCAGCATCACCCTGCTGGCGCGCGGCGCACGGCTGGCGTTGCCGGGGCAGCCCGCCTCCGTGGTGGTGTTCGATGACATTTCCGAGGTCATCTCCGCGCAGCGCTCCGTCGCCTGGGCCGAGGTAGCGCGGCGCCTGGCGCACGAAATCAAGAACCCGCTCACTCCCATCCAACTCTCCGCCGAGCGCCTGCAGATGAAGCTCGCCGCCAAACTGGAAGGCGCCGACCGCGACATGCTCCAGCGCAGCACCACCACCATCGTCAACCAAGTGCAGGCCATGCAGCACATGGTCAATGACTTCCGCGACTACGCCCGCCTGCCCACAGGAAAACCCGAGGCCATGAGCCTCAACGCCCTCATCCGCGACGTGCTCAACCTCTACAGCAGCTTGCCCGAGCGCGACGGCGCGAGCCCCGACGAACACCCCGAGGTCAAGGCCGATCTGGCAACGCCCCTGCCCGACATCCTGGGCAACGCCACCCAGATGCGGCAAGTCATCCACAACCTGCTGCAGAACGCCATCGACGCCGTGGCCGCGCAGCCCGAACGCAAGGTGCGCATCCGCACCGAAGCCTTGCCCGCGCAGGCCGGCGGCCCCGTGCGCGTGCGGCTGAGCGTGAGCGACAACGGCCCGGGCTTCAGCGACAAAATCCTCCATCGCGCCTTCGAACCCTATGTGACCAGCAAGCCGCGCGGCACCGGCCTGGGCCTTGCCGTGGTGAAAAAAATCATCGAAGAACATCACGCCCGCATCGAGATTCAGAACCTTCAGACAGAGGGGTCGGTTTGTGGTGCGCGCGTTTCCCTTATATTCCCTGGGCTGGCGCAACAACCTGTTGTGGAGGCGCCCCTGCAGCACGCATGAGAGTGAGTCGGTATGGCAAGCATTTTGGTGGTCGATGACGAGATGGGAATCCGGGAACTGCTCTCCGAGATTCTCAATGACGAGGGGCACAGCGTGTCTCTGGCCGAGAACGCTGCGCAAGCGCGGCAACTGCGCGCGCAGGCACGGCCCGATCTGGTGCTGCTCGACATCTGGATGCCCGACACCGATGGCGTCACCCTGCTCAAAGAATGGTCCAGCAGCGGCCAGCTCACCATGCCGGTGATCATGATGTCCGGCCACGGCACCATCGACAATGCCGTGGAAGCCACCCGCATCGGCGCCATGGCCTTCCTCGAAAAACCCATCGCCATGCAGAAGCTGCTGCAATCCGTTTCTCAGGCGTTGGCCAAGCCCGCAGCACGACCCACGGTCGGCGTCCTGGCGAGAAACACCCTGTCCCCCAGCAGCGGCCTCGTCGTGCCGGAGATGCCGCAGCCCATCGCCCTTCCGTCCGAACGCGCCTTCCTGCTCGACCGCCCGTTGCGCGAAGCCCGCGACGAATTCGAGCGCGCCTACTTCGAGTTCCACCTCGCGCGCGAAAACGGCAGCATGACCCGCGTTGCAGAGAAGACCGGCCTGGAACGCACCCACCTCTACCGCAAGATCAAACAGCTCGGCGTCGATCTGGGCCGCGGCGGCCGCAACAAGACCGAAGCCGCAGTCTGCTCCGAAGAAAGCGCTGCCACCGGCGCCGGCCCTGCA
>JAQTVS010000332.1 GCA_028706735.1 Thiomonas sp. | reverse complement strand
ATGTCGGAGGCCAAGATCTCCCACGGGCGCTGGCCCATGCGTTCAGCCAGCACCATGGCGATGCTGTAGGGCTCTTCTCCGCTGGAGCAGGCGGCGCTCCACACGCGAAACGGGCGCGAGGCGTCCGCTGCGGGCACGATCTGCTCTGACAGATAGGCGAAGTGCCGCGGCTCGCGGAAGAAATAGGTCTCGTTGGTGGTCAGCAGGTCGATGGCTTGCTGGCGTTCTGCCGCATCGGTGCGCAAGTGCTGCAGATACGCGGTGAAGCTGCCCAGCCCGAGCGCATGCAGACGCTTGGACAGGCGGCCTTCGACCAGCGCCTTTTTCGACGGCGTGAGGGTAATGCCCGCAGCCTCAAACATGAGGCGGGAAAAGCCGCCGAGTTCGGAATCGGTGAGAGAAATCATGATGCTGTGGCCTCAGTGTGGGCGGCTGATGGGGCATCGGCCAGATAGCTTGCAAAGCGCGTGGGCGGTACGGCCGGGCTGAACAGCCAGCCCTGGTAGGCCTCGCATCCCAGCGCTTTCAGGAATTCGGCCTGTTCTGCGGTTTCCACGCCTTCGGCGACGACCTGCAGGTGAAGCGCTTGCGCCATGGACAGGACGGCGCGGGTGATGGCAGCGTCTTCCGGGTCATCGGGCAGGTCCTTGACGAAGGAGCGGTCGAGTTTGAGCGCTGTCACCGGCAGGCGCTTGAGCGAAGCCAGCGAGGAATACCCGGTGCCGAAATCATCGATGGACGTGTTCACGCCGCGCTCACGCAGTTGCACGATCAATCCATTGACATGCTCGGGATCGCTCAACATCATGCTCTCTGTGATCTCCAGTTCCAGCAAGCTGGGCGCGACTCCCGAGCTGGACAGTGCGGCGGACACCTGCCGCACGATCAGGTCGCCCTGCAACTGGCGCACTGAGCAGTTGACCGCAATGGGCAGCGGCGTTTTTCCCTGCGCGGCCCAGGCGCGGATTTGCTGGCAGGTGGCGTTCAGCACCCATTCGCCCACCGCCACGATCAGCCCGGTTTCTTCCAGCAGGGGAATAAATGTCGCCGGAGGAACCAGGCCATGCTGCGGATGCTGCCAGCGCAGCAGGGCTTCCGCCCCGATCACGACGTTGGTTTGCAGGCAGACCTTGGGCTGATACTGCAGGAAGAATTGTCCCAACGCCAAGGCATGACGGAGATCGGTTTCCATCTCGATGCGTTCGCGCCCTTGCTGGCTCATGTCTGCGGTATAGAACATCGTGCGGCCAGGGCTGTTGGCCTTGCAGCGGTACATGGCCAGGTCGGCCTGGCATAACAACTGGGTTGCCGCGCGGCCATTGCGCGGCGCCCTCACGATGCCCAGGCTCGCCGTGATGAAAAGAGTTTGCCCATCCAGAATGAAGGGCGCGTTCAGGCTGGACAGCAGGGACTCGGCGTCAGCCTGGATCTGCTGTGGGTCATTCGTGCAGGGGTGGAGCACGACAAACGCATTGCCGCCCCAGCGCGCCAGGGTGTCTTGCGGGAATAGGGCTGATTTCAACCTGGACGCGGTTTCAATCAGCAAGTCGTCGCCCATGGCGTGGCCGAGGCTGTCGTTGATATGGCGGAAGCGGTCGATGTCGAGCATGAATACAGCCAGTTCGCCGTCTTCCGGCTCCGCGTGCGCTTTCAGCCAGCGTTCCAACTGCTCAATGACCAGCGTCTGGTTGGGCAGTTCAGTCAGCTCGTCATGTTCGATCTGCCATTTCAGGCGGCGCTCTGCAGCGCGGATGTCCGTCACGTCGTGCGCCACGGCCGCAGCGCCCAGCAACGCGCCGGTCGCATCCTGCAATCTGCTGGCAGTGATCTGATATTGCCGCCAAAGACCTTGCGGGTTCTGGATCAAAAATTCCTCCGCGTCCCTGGACTCTCCGCGCAGTGCGGCGCACAGAGGAAGCTGGTTGAGCGGAACCTGCGTGTGGTCCAGGGAATGCACCGGGGAAATCAGCGCAAGCTGGCTCAAGGACAGCGTCGTGTGGGCTGGCAGCCCTGCGCGGATTGCCGCAGCGTTCACGTAATTCAGCAAGCCGTGTTCGTCGCAGGCATAGACCATGTCCTGCAGGTCGTCGAGCACCGCATTGAGAAAAGCGGTCTGCCGCTCCATGGCCTGCTTGCGTTCAAGTTCATCGGTAACGTCGCTCGCATAACAGACGATGGCACTGATGGCTCCGGCCTCGTCCTGCACTGGCGAGACATGCCAGCGCAGCGTCCTGTACTGGCCGCTTTTGTGACGGTAGCGGCGATGCGCGCAGTACGCGCCAATCACGGTGTCCGCCATGCCGCCGAGTTGCCGGGCCACCGGGCCACGATCGTCGGGGTGAAGGAAATCGTCCACCCGCGGGAAGGCACGCAGCTCCTCGGGCGCATAGCCGAGCATCTGGTTGAAGGCCGGGTTGAAATCGAGCACCTCGCCGTGTCCGTTGACCAGCAGGATGCCGATGCCGGAATAGTTGAATGCAGCCTGCAACTGTGCGTTCGCACGGTGCAGCTTCTGGGTGAGCGGGCGGAGCTGCCAGCCCAGCACCAGCAAACCCAGCAGCACCAGGCCGGGCACGAACAGCAGCCCGGCCTCCAAGGTGCTGACCACCGGCGCGTAGAGTTCCGCGGTGGGCATTTCCACAGCGAGCCCCAGGCCGCTTTTACCCAGCGGACCGTAACTGATCATCCAGCGCTGGCCGCCGATGTTTTCAAACGCTGTGCCGCTCTGATCTCGGGCCGATCGCGCTTCCAGGGGGAGCTTGCCGCCATCGACCAGCAGCGTCTGCTGCATCTCTCCATGCTTGCTGGGCAGGCAGGTCCAAAAATCGCCTGAGAGCGCCCCCAGACCTGCCGCGTTCGCGTCAGGCCCCCCGAGGGGGATGAGAACACTTGGGGCGGCCCGGCGTTTTCTCATGAGACTGCAGATTTTGATGACTGTGCTCTTGAAGCGCCGGGTCAACTCGTGAGCGAAACGGCTGGTTGTGGGCAAGGGCAGCGAGGCGCTGAAGTGACCGATTGTCTGCGTGCCGTTGCGCACCTGCAGATGCATCTGCAGGTAAAAATCAAGCGTGGCCGGGTCGCGCTGCAGAAGAATCTCGCCAGGAAACACCAGGGACGGCGCCAGACTGGGCAGGCCAGGATGATGCGCAGCTGAGAGGGTGTGAACAAATCCGCCATGCCCGCTCATCGCACCCAAATCGTCCCAATCGGCGTTGCAAATGCGCGGCGTGCCAACGGGCACGGCTGTGCTTTGCGCCTGGATTGGAACCCTTTGGGCGCACTGCTCGGCCACGCCGGATTCATTCACACCCTCTGAGGTTTCACTCGCCAGCACGATGTCGCCAAACAAATTGGTGATGGTGAATTCGTGCGGGCCAAGCAGTTCCATCGTGGCGCGCAAATTGGCCAGTTGCCTTTGGGCGGTCGCGCTCGCGGGATGGGCCTGCAGTTGCGTCAGGGCCCGCACCCGCAGCGGAGTGTGCGAAAACCG
>JAQTVS010000331.1 GCA_028706735.1 Thiomonas sp. | reverse complement strand
AGTACGTCGCCCACCACAACACCAAGCCCAAACCGTTTATCTGGACGAAAAGCGCCGCCGATATCCTGCAGAAGGTCATTCGGGCCAATTCACGCTTAAGTTCCAAACAGAACGCAACACTACACTAGCACGCAGTCGCCGCCCCGCTTTGGGCCGGCTTAACTCAGGCGTTTATACAGATCATATTTTGTGATAGCTTGCGTAGCTGTGCCGCAGCGCACGATCAAAAGCGCGCTTTTGGAGCGGACGCTGCGGCACAGCTACGTGAGGGGGCATCAAAAAGGGGAGAATTGGGGTCAGGTCTATCTTCGTAGCATAAACATTGCATCAATGCTAGATCTGATTCGCAATTGTGCTCCTGTCAGATCCGATGAGTTTGCCCGCGCGGTGCGCCTTGACAGAGTTGAACAGCATCTGGCCCACCACGCCTAGCGTGCGGGCCGCTGCAGCCATGCTCTGCCCATCTTCGACCAGCCGCAGCGCCCCTTGCTTGAATTCGAGCGTGTAGCGCGCCTGCGTTGTCGTCTTCGTCATGCCCGTTTTTCTTGCTTGGATTGAAGCACTCAGCAAGGGGGACGTTTTTCGGGGGCGAGGTTAGATCCATTCCATGGCGATTCAGAAACTGCTTCCATGCGCCAGTCCGCTGCTGGGTTTGGTGTTTTTGCGCAGTCTCGTTACTTCGTCAGCGCCAGGAAGACTTCCGGCAGTTTCTCGGGCAGGCGCTCGATGTTGTCGATCACGGTGTAGCGGCGGCCAAAAATATCGGACACATAGGCATCGGCGCGGGGGTCGAGGCTGATGCAATAGGTGAAGATGCCGTCGCGCTCGAGTTCCCTCACCGCTTGGCGGGCGTCCTCGATGAGCAGGCGTTCGTCTTGCACGTCAATATCGGCGGGTTCGCCGTCGGTGAGGATGAGCAGCAGCTTTTTGTCGCTCTTGCGCGCGCGCAGCGAGTGGGCGGCATGCCGCAGCGCCGCCCCCATGCGTGTGGAGTAGTTGGCCTGCATTGCGGCGAGGCGCGCCTTGACTTCATCGCCCCACGGCTCGCCAAAGCCCTTGATGTGCAGGTAGCGCACCTCGTGTCGGGTGTTGGACTGAAAACCGGCGATCGCCAGCGGATCGCCCAAGCGCCAGGTCGCCCAGGCGAGCAGCGAGACGGCTTCCTGCGAGAGTTCGAGAATGGTCTGCTCTGAGCCTTTCACCTTGTCGTTGAGCGAGGCGGAGAGGTCGAGCAGCAGGGTCACGGCAATATCGCGCCCGTTGGTGCGGTGGCTCAGATTGATGCGCGGATCGGGAGTGGAGCCTGCTTTGAAATCGATCAGCGAACGGATGGCGACGTCGAGATCGAGTTCGCTGCCCTCTTCCTGGTAGCGAATGCGCACCTTGTCCTGCGGCTTGAGCAGTTCCAGCAGTCTTTGCAGGCGCTTGGCCAGCGGGGCGTGCTTTTGCAGCAGGCGGTCGATGTCGCCTGCCTGGGCCGAGGGATGCAAACTCTCATACACGCTCACCCAGTCGGGCCGATAGGTCTGGCTGTGATAGTCCCATTCGGGATAGTGCCGCGGCGGCAGGCGCTGCAAGTCGTCCTGCGCCTCGCGGCGGCGGGTTTCGTCGAAGCGCTCCTCCTCGTCCCCTTCTTCGATGAAGCGCCAAAGATGCCGGTTGTCGTCGCGGTAGTCGATGATCGTGTCGTCGAAGTGCACTTTGGCAAGCTGGTCGCTCTGGCGGCGGGTTTTGGCCACGTAGGCCAGAGCGAGTGCGGCGATGTCGCGGGTGGACGATGCGCCCTGCGCCATCAGCGCGTGGAAACTGGCGACGAAGGCGTTGAGATCGGCGTTTCGGTAGCCGTGCTCGGTGTCGAGCAGCGCGCGTGACAACATCGCCAGACGGTGGCGCAGGCAGGAGGTGGTGTCAGGATCGCAGGCGTCTTCGACAGGCCGGGGATGCAGGGCGAGGAACAGCCGCCGCAGTCCGGCGTATTCGCGGATCAGCAGGGTTTCAACCCGGCAGTCCTCGAAAAACTCGACGGCCATGCGCTGAAACGGACTCCAATTGTCGGCAATCTGCGGGGTGGACCAGCGGCGGTGGCCAACCATGTGGGCGAGCATCGCCCGGTAACGATCGAGGCCCGAGACGCCGCCGGCGTCGTTTTGCACATCGGGCAGACGAATGCCCAGTGGGTCGTAATAGGGGACGGGTTTGCGCAGTTCGTCGAAGGCGGTGGAGTAAGGAATCAGCAGGTCGCCATCCCGCCACAGGGCGCGCAGATACAGATCGAGATTGCGCTCCACATCCACCAGCAGCGTGCCGTGGCGCTCGCGCTGCAGCACGGCGCGCGCGTCGGCTGACTGCAGGCTGAAGTAATCTTTTTGCCGCTCGGGATGGGTGGCATAGTTGCGCACGCCGTAATCGACCCAGCGCCGCAAGCCGCCGATGTCGAGCTGGGCCAGCAGGGTCGGGGCCTGCGCAAAAAAGTCCGGCAGCCCTGGGCTGGGATAGGTGGTGTGAAAGCCGTGGATGGAGCGCGTGGTGCGCGCCATGAAGTCCAGCGTGAGGTCGAGATAGTGCTGCAGCTGCTCGCCCGCTTGCAGGCGCTGCGCCACGGGGGCCAGGGTCTGCAAAAGGGGCGTGATGGCTCGGCCGTTGGGCGATTTTTGCAGCCCTTGCACCACGGTCATCACGGGCGCCAGCAGGTCTTCGCCGACGATGCGGGCGGTGGACGGCCAGGCTTCCAGAAAGGCCAGCAAAGGCTCGGCGCCCCGCCCCAGTTTGCCGATGATGCGGCCCGCTTCGAGGAAGGCGCTCAGTCCATCGGGCGTGAGCGCGCTCTGGGCATCGGCCATGCAGGCGGGGAAGATCTCCTCCACGAGAGGAAAGCGCGTGTCGAGCCGCGCCCAGTGGGCGCGCATCGACGCGGGCATGGCGGATTTGTTCACACCCTCTCAGGCGAAGGTCACGTCGATGGCGTGATCGAGCGTCTGGCGAATGTCGGCATCGTCGGTGATGGGGCGCACCAGCGCCATGCGGCAGGCATCGACCGCATCAACGCCGTCGCGGATCAGTTGAGCGGCATACACCATGAGGCGCGTGGAAATGCCCTCGTCGAGGCCGTGCCCCTTGAGGTTGCGGGCGGTGTGGCCGATTTTCACCAGCTTGGCGGCAGTCTCGGCGTCGAGGCCGCTTTCCTTGCACAGAATGGCGGTTTCGAGCGCGGCCTCGGGGTAGTCGAAATCGAAGGCAGTGAAGCGCTGCTTGGTGGACTGCTTCAGATCCTTCATCAGCGACTGGTAGCCCGGGTTGTACGAGATCACCAACTGAAAGTCGGGGTGCGCCTGAATCAGCTCGCCCTTCTTGTCGAGCGGCAGGGGGCGGCGGTGGTCGGTCAGTGGATGGATGACCACGGTGGTGTCTTGACGCGCCTCGACGATTTCGTCGAGGTAGCAGATCGCGCCGATGCGCGCGGCGGTCGTCAGCGGGCCATCGAGCCAGCGCGT
>JAQTVS010000330.1 GCA_028706735.1 Thiomonas sp. | reverse complement strand
CCTTGCGGCAACTGTTTTTCAACCTGCCGGCGCGGCGCAAATTTCTCAAATCTCCCAGCACCGAATACGCCTGGTGTGCCGACGTGTTCAAGCGCGCCGCCATTGCCCACCCGCAGATTGCCCTGTGGCTCTGGCATGACGGCCAGCTCAAACTGCAATTCGAGCGCGACACCTCCGCACACGGCCTGGACCGCTTCGCCGCCGTGCTGGGAGAGGCCTTCAGCGCCCACGCGCTGCCGTTGGCCGCGCAGATCGGCCCGCTCACGCTGCGCGGCCTGGTGTGCAGGCCCACTGCGGCCCGCGCCCGTGCCGATGTGCAGCACATCCTTGTCAATCAACGCTGGGTGCGCGACCGCACCGTGGCGCATGGCGTGCGCGCGGCCTACGCCGATGTGCTGCATGGCGCGCTGCAGCCGCAGTACGCACTGTTGATCGATCTCCCCGCCGAACTGGTCGACGTGAACGTGCATCCGGCCAAGTCGGAAGTGCGCTTCCGCGACGGTTCCGCCGTGCATCAGGCCGTGCGCCACGCCGTTGAACAGGTGCTCGCCAAGGCAGGCGGCGATGCACTGCCGCCCCTGCAGGACACCTCGCTTGCTGCGTTGAGCCCGATGCACGCGGAGGCGCCGCTGCCGACAACGGTCCCCTTGCCTTTCAGCTATGCCCGGCCCAGCCTGCCGCCCTGGGATGCGGTCGCCCGCGCCCATGCACCGCTGGGCCAAGCCACGCCATTGCAGGCGCAAGACAGCGCCCTTGCGCGTGCCTACGCCGCGTTCCCGCAGTCGGCATCCGAGCAGGCTCAGAGCCTCGACTTCCCCCTCGGCTTTGCCCTGGCGCAGCTTTTGGGCATCTACATCCTGGCGCAGAACCGGCAGGGACTGGTGGTCGTGGACATGCACGCCGCGCATGAGCGCATCGTCTACGAGCGCCTGAAAGCGGCGGAACAGAGCGACGCGCCCGTGGCCATGCAGCCGCTGCTGATCCCCGCCGCCTTCGCCGCGAGCGATGCCGAAATCGGCGCCGCCGAAGACCATGCCGACGCGCTGCAAGCCCTCGGCATCGAACTCGACCGCGCCGGGCCCGGCAGCCTGGTGGTGCGTGCCACCCCGGCGCTGCTGGCGCATGCCGACCCCATCCGCCTCGCCCGGGGCGTGCTGGCCGATCTGGCGGCGCAAGGCGCCAGCGCGCGCCTGCAGGAGCGGCGCAACGCCCTGCTCTCCAGCATGGCCTGCCACGGAGCCATTCGCGCCAACCGCCAGCTCACCCTGGCCGAGATGAACGCCCTGCTGCGCGACATGGAGCGCACCGAACGCGCCGACCAGTGCAACCACGGACGCCCGACCTGGCGGCAGATCGGCCTGGCGGATCTGGACGCCCTGTTCCTGCGCGGGCGCTGAATATGACCCCGCCGATGGAGGCACAGCCGGTCGTCTGCATCGTCGGCCCAACGGCGAGCGGCAAGACCGCCGCCGCGCTGCACCTCGCCCAGCGCGCACAGGCCCACGGCCAGCGGGTGGAACTCATCAGCATGGATTCCGCACTGGTCTATCGCGGCCTGGACATAGGCACCGCCAAGCCCAGCGCGGAAGAACGCGCCGCCTGTGCGCACCACCTGCTCGACATCCTCGACCCGGCGCAGGCCTACAGCGCCGCCCGGTTCGTGGCGGATGCGCGCAAGCTGATCGACGACATCCGCCAGCGCGGGGCGCAGCCGCTCATCGTCGGCGGCACCATGCTCTACCTCAAGGCGCTGCAGTCGGGCCTGTCCGCACTGCCGCAGGCCGATGCAGCCCTGCGCGCCCAGATCGACGCCGACGCCGCCCGGCTCGGCTGGCCCGCGCTGCACGCGCGGCTGGCCGAAGTGGACGCTCCCACCGCCGCCCGCCTCGCCCCGAACGACGCCCAGCGCATTCAGCGCGCGCTGGAAGTCTGGCTGCTCAGCGGCCGACCGCTGTCCGCGCAGTTCACCCCGCCAGACCCCCCTGTGCAAGCCCTTCCGCTGCGCATCCTGTCGCTGGAACCCTCGGATCGCAGTGTGCTGCACAACCGCATCGCCCAGCGTTTTGACGCCATGCTGGCCGCCGGATTTCTTGACGAAGTGCGCGCACTGCGCCAGCGCGGCGACCTCAGCCCCGCGCTGCCCTCCATCCGCGCCGTGGGCTACCGGCAGGCCTGGAGTCATCTGGACGGCATCACCTCCGCCGCGGAGTTTCGCGAACAGGCCATCGCCGCCACACGCCAGCTCGCCAAGCGGCAGCTCACCTGGCTGCGCTCCATGCCGCAGCGCGAGGTGTTCGACTGTCTGCCCCCCCTACACGACACCCTGGGCCACGCGGGTTTTCTCGCGCCCTGACTGGGCGCCGCGCGGCGCCCAGCGCCCGAGCAGATTCAAGTTTCCCTTGGCCGGGCCGTTAAGTGAACTGCCAACCTCACTTGATGCTGCCCGCCTGTGCCAACGCTCCATCCCCCTTCCGCACCCGTCCAAGATGACCCGCTGACCGATCCGCAGTGGGCGGCGCATCCGCTCTCGGGATTCGGCCTTGTCTTTCAGCTCACGCAGCGTGCCGGGCAACTGCAGTTCACCCAGGCCAGCGCCTCGGCGCAGATGGTCTGCGGCCTCAGCGCCGAGGCGCTGCTGCGCTCCAGCAGCAGCTTTGTCGGGCGCATCCACGTGGCCGATCAGCCCGATTTCCACGCCTCGCTGCAAGCCAGCGCGCTGCATGGCGAGCCGTGGAACTGGGAAGGCCGCATCTTGACCGAAGGCGAGATCAAGTGGATCAATATCCGCGCCGCCGTCACCCGCCCAAGCCCCGCCCAAGCGCAGTGGGACGGCATCATGATCAACATCAGCCATGCGCGCCGCCGCGAATCCGATCTGCGCGACATGGCCGCGCACATGGAACATGCCCGTGAGCAGGAGCGCGCCCGCCTGGCCCGCGACATGCACGATGAACTCGGCCAGTTGCTCACCGCGCTGAAGATGGACATCAGCCTGCTGCGCCGACGGCTGGGCCCTGACGACGCACAGCTCAACAGCATGAGCAACCTGGTGGACGCCGCCACCGCTGCCGGCCGGCGGGTGGCGGCCCAGCTTCGTCCCGCAGTGCTCGACCTGGGGCTGACTGAAGGGCTGACCTGGCTGGCCGAGCAATTCACCCAGCGCTACTGCGTTCCCGTGACGCAAGATCTCGACAACGCCGGCGCCCTCGACGACATGACGGCCATCCAGATCTTCCGCATTGCGCAGGAAGCTTTCACCAACATCGCCCGTCATGCACAGGCCCGTTCCGTGCGCTTTTCACTCGCCCGCTTGCCAGGTCTGATTGCACTCGACATCGCGGACGACGGACTGGGCTTCACCAGCCAGGCGCAGGCCAGCCAGACCGCCTTCGGGCTACGCGGCATGCGCGAGCGTGCCCACCTGCTGGGCGGCACGCTGGAATGCATCAGCGCGCCAGGCCAAGGCACCGCCATCCGCCTGCGCGTGCCTTGCGCGGACGTCTGAGCACGCCAT
>JAQTVS010000033.1:11231-14477 GCA_028706735.1 Thiomonas sp. | reverse complement strand
CAAGGGCATCTGAGTGTCTCTTGTCAGAAAAGAATTTCCCATGGCCCGCAAGAAAACGCACGAAGAACACGAAAACCACGAACGCTGGCTGGTGTCGTATGCCGACTTCATCACCCTGCTGTTCGCATTCTTCGTGGTGATGTATTCCCTTTCCTCTCTCAACGAAGGCAAGTACAAAGTGCTGTCGCAGACCATGGTGGCCGCCTTCACCGGCCAGCCGACCACGCCCAACCCCGTGCAGGTGGGGCAGCCGTTCAACAGCATGCCATCGGCCATCGATCTGCCCCCCATCCCCAAGCAGCAAAAGCCAGAAATCATTCAGCCCGGCCGCGGCGGCCCAGGCGTCAAGGAAGTGCAGAAAACCCTGGAAGGCGTGGACAAGCAGATCCAGACCTTGCTGGCCAGCGCCATCCGCAAGGGGGATGTGCGGGTGCGCATGACGCCGCTGGGCTTGGTCATCGACATTCATGACACGGTGCTGTTCGCCTCGGGGCAGGCCGAACTCAGCGCGCAGGCGCAGGAACTGCTCAACCAGATTGCCGGTGTGCTGCAGGGCGTGGCTTATCCCATCCAGGTCAACGGCTTCACCGATGACCGGCCCATCAACACGCCGCGGTTCGGCTCCAACTGGGCGTTGTCGTCCGCAAGGGCGGTGTCTGTGGTGGAAATGTTCATCGCCCAGGGCGTGAAACCCGATCAGCTTGTCGCAGCGGGGTATGGTCAATATCATCCGGTCGCAAGCAATGGCACCGCCAAGGGCCGCGCGGCCAACCGCCGCGTCAGCGTGGTGATTGTGTCTCCCCTCAGCAATGCGAACGTGAACGAAACGCCCATCGTGCCTGCCGAAGCACCCGCCGCGCAGCCCGATGCCGCAGCAGCCGCCGTCACGCCGCCCAGCCACGGAACACCCTCTTGAACGACGATCTGCAACCCCTGAAAAACCGCCTGCGCTGGCTCAATCGCAGCATTCTTGCCCTCGGCATCCTGGTTCTGCTCGGACTCATCGTCTGGGCCGTGGTGGGCCTGCGCAAACCTGAGGTCGGCGCCAGCAGCACCGTCATTCACCCGGCTTCCAGCGCGTCGAATCTGCTCACGCGGGCCGCTTCCGCAGTGGTTGCATCCACGCCTGGGCCCGCCATGAGCACGGCGCAGCAGGAGAAATCGGCTGCGGCGGCCATGGACGCGCTGTCCGCGGCAAGCGCGCCGACAGCCGCAGGGGCGGCGTCGCAGCCGGTTGCGTCCTCAGCGCCTTCCGAAATGTCCAAAGTGCCCGCGGCCGCCAGTGCGGTTGCCACCCCGCCTGCCGCGGCGCAGTCCGTTACCCCGGTGGCCGTCTCCAAGCCCGAACCCGCGCCCGAACACGCGCCGGAGCCAGCGCCCAAGCCGCAGCGCGTCGGCGCGACGCCTGTCTGCCGCGCCGGCGGCTGGTATGTGCAGGTGGGCGCTTTCGGCAAGCAGCAAAGCATCGACCGCCTCGCGCAGCGCCTGCACCGGGCGGGCTATGCCAAGGTCTGTGTCGCAGCCAGGGAGGTGCGCGGCCTGCGCCTGTTTTACGTCGGCCCGTATCGCGATGCTGCCGCTGCACGCGCTGCGCGGGCGCCGCTGCACAAGCTCACGGGTGCGGAAGGCATTTTGCGCAAGCTGCCTTGAACGCCACTGCCGGCCCCCGTTTTGCGGGGCTGCGAGAATGTCGCCATGCTTGACGACCGCGTTGCCCCGACCCTGAACTCCGACGGTTCCGATCTGCTGCTGGGCGAGAGCGCGCTGATGCGCGCCCTGCGCGAGCAGATCCGCCGCGTGGCGCAGACCGACAGCACGGTGCTGATCCTGGGCGAATCCGGCACGGGCAAGGAACTGGTGGCGCGCGCCGTGCACAGTTGGTCGCCACGCGCCGCACGCCCGTTTGTGGCGGTGAACTGCGGCGCGATTCCCGGCGAACTGATGGAAAGCGAACTGTTCGGCCACGAGCGCGGCGCGTTCACAGGGGCCATCAATGTGCGCAAGGGGCGGTTCGAACTGGCGGGGCGCGGCACGCTGTTTCTCGACGAAATCGCGGAGATGAGTCCGCCTCTGCAGGTGAAAATCCTGCGGGTTCTGCAGGAAAAGAGCTTCGAGCGCGTGGGCAGCAGCGAGGTGCTGGCGTCGCAGGCGCGCATTGTGGCCGCCACCCACCGCGACCTGGAACAGCAGATCGGCCTGGGCCGCTTCCGGGAAGACCTGTTCTACCGTCTGCATGTGTTCCCGCTGCAGGTGCCGCCGCTGCGCCAGCGCGGCGACGACATCCTGCAACTGGCCGAGCACACCCTGCAACGCCTGGATGCGCAGGGATTGGGCCGAGTGCGGCTGGGCGACGGGGTGCCGCAGGCCTTGCTGAGCTACCGCTGGCCGGGCAATGTCCGCGAGTTGCAGAACCTGATGGAACGCCTGCTTATCCTGCATGCCGGGTCCATCGTGCGGCTGGCGGATCTGCCGCCCAAACTGCGCACGGGGAGCGAGCGGGCCATCACCGAGTCGGCCTTGCCGGAACCGGCACTGCACGCTCCAGACGACGAACAGGATGGGCTGCACGCGCTGATGGAGGCGCTGGCTGAACCCGTATTGCAGCCCGTGCTGCCACCGGAAGGGATGGATTTGCGCGCGTATCTGGAGGAGATCGAGCGCAGCCTGATCGCGCAGGCGCTGGAGCGCAGCCGCCATGTCATCGCCCACGCCGCGCAACATCTGGGTTTGCGCCGCACCACCCTGGTGGAAAAAATCCGCAAATACGGGCTGGGCGCCGAGCCGCGCGAGTAACCGGGGGCCATGCGGAGGTGCCGGAAAAACGTCACCACGCAGGCCCTGGATTTGCTAACTTGTCGGTGTTGCCTTCCATTGCGGCGTTCCGCCAACTTTTCACTCCGATGACTTCACCGCGCATTCTGCTGATCGACCACGACGCCGCGCGTGGGCCGCAGCTTTGCGACGCCCTCCTTGCCGCGGGTTGCGTGTCCCTGTGGCATGACGCGCAGGACGCAGCGCTGCAGGCGGTCGAGCAGGGCTGGTCACCGGATCTGGTGTTTTGCGACGGCGACGGCGCGGGCATCGACGCCGCCCGTGTGTTGTCCCAACTGCACGCCTTGGAGCCCAACCTGCCGGTGCTCATTGTGGCCCGCCACGCCTCGGTGCAGGCTGCGGTGCAAGCTCTGCAAAACGGCGCGGCAGACTATCTGAGCACGCCGCTCGGCGTCGCCGAGGCGCTGTCCAAGA
>JAQTVS010000033.1:0-11221 GCA_028706735.1 Thiomonas sp. | reverse complement strand
AGGGCTGGACGGCCTGGTGGCTGAGTCGAGCGCCATGCGGAGCCTTCTGGAGATTGCCCGCCGCGCGGCGCAGACCGACGTGACCGTCATGCTGCTGGGCGAGAGCGGAGTGGGCAAGGAAGTGATGGCGCGCTTTGTTCACGCCCAGTCGCCGCGTGCGGCGGGGCCGTTCATCGCCATCAACTGCGCGGCCATTCCGGAAACCTTGCTCGAAGCGACGCTGTTCGGCTTTGAGAAAGGGGCATTCACCGGCGCCAGCCAGTCCGCCCCCGGCAAATTCGAGCAGGCGCAGGGAGGCACGCTGCTGCTCGATGAAGTGACCGAAATGGCTCCGGCGCTGCAGGCCAAGCTGCTGCGCGTGCTGCAAGAGCGCGAGATCGAGCGCCTGGGCGGGCGCAAACGCATCGTTCTCGACCTGCGGCTGATCGCCACCAGCAACCGTGATCTGCAGCAGGCGGTCAAACAGGGTGTGCTGCGCGAGGACGTGTATTACCGCCTGAGCGTGTTTCCCATCCAGATTCCGCCCCTGCGCCAGCGGCGCGACGACATCTTGCCGCTGGCGCGGGCCATGCTGTCGCGGCACGCTGCGCAGTACGGCGCGCAGCCCGCGCCGCGGCTGGACGGTTCCGCGCAGCAGGCGCTGCTGGCGCATGACTGGCCGGGCAATGTGCGCGAACTCGACAATGTGATGCAGCGCGCCGCCATTCTTTGCCAGAACGGCGTGGTCTCGGCGGCCGATTTGCTGTTTCCGCCGCCCGTGGGAGACGCGCCGTTTCGCACGGGCGCGCTGCCGTTGCAGGCGGCGTCGCTGGGCGCTGGCGACCTTGACAGCGAACTGGCGCAGAGCGAGCGCCAACTCATTGCAGAGGCGCTGCAGCAAAGCCAGGGCTCCAAATCGCTCGCGGCGCAACGCCTGGGCATCAGCCCGCGCACCCTGCGCCACAAGCTGCAAAAGCTGCGCGAATCCGGGATGGAGTTGCCGGATTCCGTCTGATCCTCGCCTTGGAACGGGTTTTGCTTGAAATGGGCAAAACGCCGGTTTATAGCCGGTTGGATTGACGATAAATTGCCGGAGACCCTCATGCAAATCGATCCCATGCAAAGCGTTCTCGCCCAGATGCGCAGTCTGGCGGCGCAGGCTGCGGCGCGTCCGGCAGATGCCACGGGCGGCAACGCGGCAGCTGCGCTCGGCGCGACGGCGGCCACGCAGCAGACCGATTTCGCCGCCACGCTCAAGAGCGCCATCGACGGGGTGAGCGGCGAGTTGCAGCAGGCCAACACCTTGCAACAGCAGTTCGTTTCGGGTGCGGGCGATGTGAGCCTGAGTGACGTGATGCTGGCTTCGCAGAAGGCCAGCCTGTCGTTTCAGGCGGCGCTGCAGGTGCGCAACAAGCTGGTGTCCGCTTATCAGGACATCATGAACATTCAGGCCTGAGCCGCAACAACGACGAATTTTTGACACTTCACCATGGCCACGACCGCCTCCGCCGCGCTGCAAGACCCCCTGGGCGCATTCCGCCAGATGAGCAGCAACCAGCGCTTCACCTGGCTGGCGGGGCTGGCCGCGCTGATTGCGCTGATCGTCGTCACCCTGCTGTGGACCAGCCGCCTCGACTACCAGGTGCTCTACACCAATCTGTCCGAGCGCGACGGCGGGGCGGTGATCGGCGAGCTGCAGAAACTCAACATCCCGTACCGCATCACGGGTGGCGGCGCGGTCATCGAGGTGCCGTCGTCGCAGGTGTACGCCACCCGCATGAAGCTGGCCGCCGACGGCCTGCCCAAGGGCGCGGGCGTCGGCTTCGAGGTGCTTGACAACGAGCCGATGGGCACCAGCCAGTTTGTCGAGCGCATCAATTACCAGCGCGCGCTGGAAGGGTCGCTCGGGCGCACCATCGAGGCCTTGTCGGCAGTGGACGCCGCCACGGTGCATCTGGCCATTCCCAAGCCCTCGGTGTTTTTGAGCGAGGCGGAAAAGCCCTCGGCCTCCGTGCTGCTCAAGCTCTATCCGGGGCGGGTGCTCAGCGGCGCGCAGGTCGCGGGCATCGTGCATCTGGTGGCGTCGGCGGTGGCCGGGCTCAACGACCAGAACGTCAGCGTGGTGGATCAGGACGGCAATCTGCTCACCGCCGGGCCGCGCGCCGACAGTGGCATTCAGCCCGAGCAACTGGCCTACCGCAACACCATTGAGCAGCAGTATCGCAAGCAGATCGAGGCTCTGCTGGCGCCGCTGGTGGGCAGCGACGGGGTGCGGGTGGCGGTGTCGGCGGATATCGACTTCGCCAAGACCGAGTCCAGTTCGGTGTTCTATGGCCAGGGCCATGTGCTCAGTCAGCAGCAGCAAAGCACCAATTCATCGGGCAGCGGCACACTGCCTGCCGGGGTGCCCGGGGCGCTGTCCAACCAGCCGCCGGGCGGCGTGACGGCGCCGTTCACCATGGGCTCGGCCTCGGCTCCGCTCACACCGCAGCAGCTCACGCAGATCACGCCGAGCCTCAAGACGCTCGCGCCGACCGCGGCCAGTTCCTCGGCCACGACCAATTACGACCTCGACAAGACCGTCAGCCACACCCAGCAGCCGGTCGGTGCGGTCAAGCGGCTGTCGGTCTCGGTGCTGGTGAACGATCAGGCCAAGGGCGGCAAGCCGGCGCCGATGAGCGCAGCGCAGCTCGGGCAAATGAAGCAGTTGGTGGAAAACGCCATCGGCTTCAGCACCCAGCGCGGCGACACGGTGAGCGTGATCAACATGCCCTTCACCGCAGCGCAGAAAGAAGCCGAGAAGACTCTGCCGTGGTGGCGTCAGGCCTGGCTGTGGGACGGCGTGCGTCAGGCTGTGCCCTATGTCATCGCCCTCATCCTCGGACTGATGGCCTACCGCGCCATGCGCAAGGCGACGTCCGGTACGGGGAAGGGCAGACGTGGCGAGCCGTCAGAGCCGGATGCAGCGACAGGAGCCGCCGCGGAACGCCGGTCCGCGCAGACGGCGGGCGCAGGCGGCGGGCCGGAGCTGGCCGCAGCCGGCATGCCCGGCGCACTCGCGCCCGATACCGTCCACTTGAGCAATACGCTGGAGGCAGACGCGGCGATCTCGCGCGAGCTGGTCAAGCAAGACCCGCGGCGGGCGGCGCAGGTGGTGAAGGAGTGGCTGTCCGATGGCCAGTGAACAAGCCGATTTCAGCGGACTCGACCGTGCGGCCGTGCTGCTGCTGAGCCTGGGCGAAGATCAGGCCGCGGAGATCATGCGGCACCTCGGCCCGCGCGAGGTGCAGCGCCTGGGCGTGGCCATGTCCAAGCTCAGCCGGGTGAGCACCGACCAGGCCCACGCGGTGATGCGCGAATTCCGCGACAAGCTGGAGCGGCAGACCGCGCTGGGGGTGGGCGCCAACGAATTCCTGCGCGGCGCGCTGACCAAGGCGCTGGGCGGCGAGCGCGCCAATTCGCTGATCGAGCGCATCCTGCACGGCGGCGAATCCAGCGGGCTGGAAAACCTGAAATGGCTGGAGCCGCGCGCCATTGCCGAGCTGATCAAGCTCGAACATCCGCAGGTGGTGGCGCTGGTGCTGGCGTATATCGAACCCGAGCAGGCCGGCGAGGTGCTGCACTTTCTGCCCGAGCGCCAAGCCGGAGAGGCCATGCTGCGCCTGGCCGCGCTCGACGGCCTGCAGCCCAGCGCGCTGCGCGAACTCAACGAGGTGCTGGAAGAACAGCTCTCGGGCGACTCGCAAAGCGTGCAGGTCAGCGCGGTGGGCGGGCCGAAGGTCACTGCGGAAATTCTGAACCGGGTGGAAACCGCGCTGTCGTCGAGCATCATGGAGCATCTGCGTTCACTGGATGAAGACCTGGCGACCAAGGTGCAGGATCAGATGTTCGTGTTCGACGATCTGATCAATGTGGATGACCGCAGTCTGCAGACCATGCTGCGCGAGATTTCCTCTGAAACCCTGATCCTCGCGCTCAAGGGCGCGAACAATGCGCTCAAGGACAAGTTTCTCGGCAATATGTCCAAGCGCGCCGCCGAGATGATGCGCGACGACATGGAGGCCAAAGGCCCGGTCAAGCTCAGCGAAGTGGAGGGCGCGCAGAAGGAAATCCTGCAGATCGCCTCGCGTCTGGAAGCGGCTGGGCAGATTCAGCTCGGCAGCGGCGGCGGCGAGGCGCTGGTTGGTTGAGGCAGAGACTTCTGCCTGCCGCGTTCTGACCCCCCTTTCCCGCCATGAGCCGCATCATTCCCAAGGAAGACGCCCAGTCCGCCCGGCGCTGGCAGCCGCAGGACATGGGCGGGCGGAGCCCGTCGGCAGCAGGCGTCGCACGCCAGACCATCGGCGGGCCGCCGACCGCGCAGCAGTTCGAGGCGGTCTACGCCCAGGCTGAAGCGCAGGGGCTGGAAGAGGGCCGGGCGGCGGGACTGGAGCAAGGCCGCCGCGAGGGCTTTGCCACCGGGCAAGCTGAAGGTCTGGCCGATGGCCGCGCTCAGGCGCAGCAAGAGCGCGACGCTCTGCGCAGCCTTGTCGAGCGCCTCGCCCAGCCGGTTGCCGCACTGGACGCCGAAGCGGAAACCGCCCTGGTTGCCCTGGCGCTGGAACTGGCGCGGCAGGTCGTCTTGCATGAATTGCGCACCCAGCCCGATGCCATTCTGCCCATTGTGCGCAAGGCGCTGGCGGCGTTTCCGGCGCAGGCGGGCACGCCCGGGCTGCGGCTGCATCCGCTCGATGCCGAGTTGTTGCACGCCGCCGCTCCAGAGCTGGAAGCCAGCGGGGTGGTTCTGCTCGCCGATGAACATCTGCAGCGCGGCGATGTGGTCATCCAGTCTGCCCCGTCTGGCCAAAGCGCCACGCCCGATCGCCGCTGGCGCGGTCGCAACCGCGACACCCTGAGCGAACTCGACCTGCGGGTGGAAGAACGCTGGCGGCAAATCATGGCCCGATTGTTCGAGGAAGGGCTGCAATGAGCGAGACGGAGCCGGTTGCCTCCAGCCTGCCGGGCGCTTCCAACCGGCTGCACACCCTGCGGCGGCGGCTGCTCACCGGCGGCGCTCTGCCGCTGGCCTACAGCGGCAGTCTGGTGCGGGTGCGCGGCTTGATTCTCGAAGCGCAGGGGCTGGAAGTCAGCCTGGGCGAGCGCTGCCGCATCAGCACCGAGCAAAACCGCTTCATCGACGCGGAAGTGGTGGGCTTCAATGGCGAGCATGTGCAACTCATGGCGCTGGGCGAGGTGCAGGGATTGACCCCGGGCGCGCGGGTGCATCCGGTGCCCGGCGACATCCGCATTCCCGTCGGGCCGGAACTGCTCGGGCGCGTGCTCGACGGCAACGGCCGCCCGCTGGACGGCGCCGGATCGCTGCTGGCGTCGCACTACACCACGTTGTCCACCAAGCCGATCAACCCGCTTGGGCGCGCGCTGGTGCGCCAGCCGCTCGACGTCGGGGTGCGCGCCATCAATGCCCTGTTCACCGTGGGGCGCGGCGCGCGCATGGGCCTGTTTGCCGGCAGCGGCGTGGGCAAGAGCGTGCTGCTGGGCATGATGGCGCGCAACACCAACGCCGACATCATCGTGGTCGGCCTGATTGGCGAGCGGGGCCGCGAGGTCAAGGAATTCATCGAGGACATTCTTGGCGTGGAGGGCCGCGCCCGCGCCGTGGTGATTGCCGCCCCGGCGGACGCCCCGGCGCTGACCCGCATCCGCGGCGCGCGCCTGGCGACCGCAATGGCCGAGTACTACCGCGACCAGGGACTGAATGTGCTGCTGCTCATGGACTCCATCACCCGCTACGCCCTGGCGCTGCGCGAAGTGGCGCTGGCCGCGGGCGAGCCCCCGGCGGCACGCGGATTTCCGCCCTCCGTGTTCGCCAAGCTGCCAGCCCTGGTGGAGCGTGCAGGCAACGGCCCGGAAGGCGGCGGCAGCATCACCGCGTTCTACACCGTGCTGATGGAGGGCGACGATCAGCAAGACCCCATTGCAGACAATGTGCGCGCCATTCTCGACGGCCACATCGTGCTCAGCCGCCGGCTGGCCGAGCAGGGGCATTTCCCCGCCATCGACCTGCAATCGTCGATCAGCCGGGTGATGCCCAGCATCGCCAGCCCGGCCGAGCTGCGCCGCATGCAAAAACTCAAGGAAATGCAGTCGCGCTACACCAGCCAGCAAGATCTCATCGCCGTGGGCGCCTACACCCCGGGCGCCGACCTGCAGCTCGACCAGGCCGTGCAGGCGCACGCCGCCATCCGCGACTTCCTGATGCAGGACATGCACGCCGCGGTCAGCCTGCCGCAAAGCCGTCAGGCGCTGGCCGACCTGATGACGCCCTATCTGCCCGAACTGTCGGGAATTTGACGGCGTGATTCGGGCGGTTTTCTGCGGCTTGTCCCGGCCGCAGCGACCCTGGGCTTACACTTTTGCGTATCCAATCCAACGCAACCCGCATGACCTATAACAACACACTCAGCCCACAACGGCTGGAGACGCTTCAGACCTTGCACACGCAAGCGGTGGAAGCCAGTCAAAGTGCGGGTCAATTGGCCGGGAAGCAGCAGGAGGTGTTGCGATCGGCGCAGGCCAAACTCGAACAACTCCAGAGCTACGCCGCCCAATATCGTGAACAGATGCAGGCGCTTGGCTCTGCCGGAACGGCGTGGAGCCAGGTGCGGGATCTGCGCGGATTCGTCGACCGCATCGAAGCCGCCATCACCGCGCAACAGACCGAATTGAACCGGCAGCAGCAGATCCTGGCCGAACTTTCCGCGCAATGGGGTGCGGCGCGTCAACGTGAAAAGGCGTTCGAGGTGTTGATCGACCAGCATCAGGCGCAGAACCGCAAGGGACAGAAGGCCAGCGCCTTGAAAAACCTGCAGGAATGGGCCGTGCGCCGCGCCTCGCAGTTTTTGCCAAGTTCGCAGCAGCGGTCGGATTTTTAGAACTGGCGCGGCGCCAGATTCGCTGGCGCAGGTTTTGCTTTGAATGGGCATGTCGTCGCTTGAATCGCCCCCATGCCGCTGATCGCCCCCGTCCTGCCCACGCTTGCCGCGCCGTCCACCGAGACGTCTGCCGCAGCCCCGGCAACTGCATCCTCGGACTCCGCGCCGCGCTTTTCTGACGCCTTGTCGCGTGCCGGCCAGTCGCAATCTGCGGCGGACAATGCCACGAATCAAGCAGGTGCGCAGGGGAAGACAGCGGACGCGCCGCCCCAGGCCAACGCGCAACAGTCAGCTTCCGCCGACACGCGCGACTCCAAGACACAAGCCAGAGCGGACGACGCCCAACAGACGACACAAAACGCCGCAGCCGGCGATGCCGCCGCCTCGGCGATGGCACTGCAGACTGGCGGCCTGCTCCAGGCGGCAACAGCCACCACCCAAAGCGGCAAGAACTTGCCGCATGACAGCCGCAAAGCCGCTGCGGCGTTGGTTGCCACCCCGGCGCTGACGCCCGGCATGATGCTCAATCTCGCTGTCACGGCGCAGCCCGCACAGGCGGCGGATGCCAAAAAAACCAGCGCCGCCGTGGCGATCTCGGCAGCGCCATCTCCGGCCAATTTGCCAGATGCAGCGCAGCAGAGCGGCCCGCTGAAATCCGCGCAGCAGAACGCCCTGCCAAGCGCTGCGACGCCTTTGACCGATCACTTGCCAGCATGGCTGCAAGGCGCGGCAGGGCGCGGAGCAGATGCTTCGCAGCTCGGCAGTTTCGTCACCCTGCATTCAGCGCGTGCCGCGTCTGCCGACGCCGCCACTTTGGCCACTGCGCAGCCAGCACGCGCCGAGCCTGCTGCCGCAACCACCGCGCCTGGCCAGTTGGCGCCATCCATCGCGCTGACTCTGCCGCAGGGCGTGCAGACACCGCAAGCGGCTGCGGGCGCCACGGTTCAGCCCCCCATGGGATCGCCGGACTGGGGACAGGCGATGAATCAGCAAGTCCTGTTTGCCGCGCAGGGCCAGCAGCAGTTCGCCACCCTCCATCTCAATCCTCCGCAACTGGGGCCGCTGGAAGTGCATCTGCAATTGCACGACGGCCAGATCCAGGCGCAGTTCGTCTCGCCGCATGCCGTGGTGCGACAAGCGGTGGAAGCGGCGTTGCCCCAACTGCGCGACCTGTTCACCGGCGCTGGTCTGTCACTGATGCAAACTTTCGTGGGGACCCAGGGCGGGCAAGGTGAGCGCCAGCAACAGGCGCGGACGCAGCGCGGCGCGGCGCGCGTGTCGGCGAACAGTGGCGCGGGCGCAGAGCGATCCGGCGCGGCAGCAGCGTTGCCGCAACGCTGGCAACAAGGCATGGTGAACACCTATGTCTGAAACGAGCGAAGTGCCGTCGGCGCGTGCGATGCGCAGGAGCGCGTCCCCTTTCAAGGAAACGCAGGGCCGTCCCAAGTTTCCTTGTCCCCCTCGGGGGGCGGGTCGGCTTGCCGGCCCTGGGGGCTCTCTCAAGGAAACGCAGGGCCGCCCCAAGTTTCCTTGTCCCCCTCGGGGGGCGGGTCGGCTTGCTGCCGGCCCTGGGGGCTCTCAAAAACCCCGACTTTGTGCCGTTAACCCGACTAGCGAAGAGGCATTGAACGCCCTTCAGTCGCAAACGGTGTGCGCGACGCACGCCACTTTCAGCACATTGGGAGTCGGGTATGGCAGAACAAGAGTCCAAGGCCAAAGAAAAGGGCGGCGGAAAAACCAAGCTGATCATCATCATTCTGGTCGCGGTCATCGTGCTGATGGCCGGCGGCGGCGCAGCCGCTTTTTTCCTGATGAAGCCCAAGGCGGCGCCCACTGCGGCCGAACTGGCTGCGCAGGCCGCTGCAGACAAGGCGAAAAACATGCGTTTTATCAGCATGGAGCCATTCGTCACCAATTTACAGAGTACAGATGGCAACGTCCACTATCTGCAGGTCAAGATCGACTTGAAGACCTACGACCCATCCATTGAAGCCAAGGTCAAGCTCATGACGCCCGAACTCCGCAACAATATTTTGCGCATTCTCTCCGCCCAATCCTCTGACAAGATTGAAACCGTGGAAGGCCGTGATCATCTGCGCCAAGACATTCTGCAGAGTGTCAACAAGGTGCTTGAAGGCGCGCCTGCGGCGGCCGCGGCAGAAGGCGGGCATGGCGGCGTGGCATCGCAAGCCTCGTCTGGGCACGGCGGCGCGCCGATCGACGGCGTGTTTTTCACCGCGTTCGTGGTGCAGTGAGATGAAAAAAAGCCCCAACTCTCGCTTTGCTCGCTGCCCTCGATGGGGTTTGAGTTGCTTCGGAACGGCCGTGAGGAATTGACATGGTGCAGGACGTTCTCTCCCAGGACGAAGTTGACGCACTGTTCGGCGGCATCTCCGGCGAAGAGCCTGCGGCCGAGCCGGTGGCAGAAGACGAAGGGGGGGTGCGTGCCTACGACCTGGCCAGCCAGGACCGCATCGTGCGCGGGCGCATGCCCACGCTCGAAGTCATCAACGAGCGCTTTGCCCGGCTGTGGCGGGTGAGCCTGTTCAATTTTCTGCGGCGCGCTTCCGAAATTTCGGTGTCGTCGGTGCGGCTGACCAAGTACAACGAATTCATCCGCGGTCTGGTCGTGCCCAGCAACCTCAACCTGGTACAGATGCGGCCGCTGCGCGGCACCGCGCTGTTCATCTTCGATCCCCGTCTGATTTTTAGCGTGGTGGACAATTTTTTTGGCGGCGATGGCCGCTTTCATGCCCGCATCGAAGGACGCGACTTCACCGCGCTTGAGCAGCGCATCATCAAGCGCATGCTTGATATGGTGTTCAAGGAATATAAGACGGCCTGGACGCCGGTGTTGCCGCTCGACCCCGAAGTCACGCGCTCCGAAGTCAACCCGCAGTTCGTCAACATCGCCACACCAACCGAGGTGGTGATCGTCACGACTTTCGACGTGGAAATCGAGGGCGGCGGCGGCAGCCTGCATATCTGCATTCCCTACAGCATGGTCGAGCCGATCCGCGACCAGCTCATGACGGGCATGACCACTGACCGCAGCGAGGTCGATCATCGCTGGGTCAAGGCCCTGCAGACCGAAATGCGCGAAGCCGAGGTGGAGATGCGCGTCGAACTGTTGCAGCGCCAGATCCTGGTGCGCGAGTTGCTGAGCCTGCGTGTGGGGGATGTGCTTCCGGTCGACATGCCCGAGACCGTGATTGCGCGGGTGGACGGGATTCCCGTCCTTCTCGGCGAATATGGCCGGCATGAGGACAAGATGGCGCTCAAAATTCGCCAGCAAATCTTCCCTGATGTTCCCGAGAAAGCGCAACTCCTGACGCAGGCCTCCCACTGAATCAGACCCCACAGACCGCAGGACATCCCATGGCAGAAAATCCCACCACCGACACCACAGCCGCTGACGATCTGGCGGACTGGGGCGAGGCCATGGCCGAGCAAGGCGTCACGCCTGAAGCCCCTGCGGCAACCGCTGCTGCGCAGCCCAAGGTGCAACCTGCACCCTTTGCGGAACTGCGCGCCGAACAAGGCAGCACGGCAGCAAACAATCAGCTTGATCTGGTGATGGACATCCCTGTCACGCTGTCGGTCGAGCTGGGACGAACCAAAATCCAGATTCGCGAGTTGCTGCAACTCGCCCAGGGCTCAGTGGTTGATCTCGACCGCCTCGCCGGCGAACCGATGGATGTGCTGGTCAACGGCTTTCTGATTGCCCGCGGCGAGGTGGTTCTTGTGAACGACAAATTTGGCATTCGCCTCACCGATATCGTCAGTCCCACAGAACGCGCGCGCCGACTGGCCTGACCTTTCCAGCGAAATTGCTTAAACAGATCGCCACAACCGGCCGGAAATGAGTTGCCATAAATGATGTACAGTGCTGGAGCGCGTCCGGCATGCCATTCCCTGGCGATGACTTCGAAGGAATCTGGTGTGTCGCCAGCAACTTTGGCCTATCTCGCCGCGCTGGGGTCGATGCCGTCCAGTAACTGCTGGCGAATCTCGGCAGCACGGGCTCTTGCCCGCGCTAAGGTTACTTCGGGATAGACGCCGACGCTCGGGGTCTTGTCCTTCCTGCATGCCTGTAGTCAAGGCGCCACCAGCGCTTGCCATCGGGCCGTAGGAGCAGGTACTGCCCATCACCATCGCGCAGGCGTTGGAGTTTGTCCGAAGATTTTGCGCGGCGCAGTGCCGTGTCTGTCAGGAGATTGGATGCCATTTCCAGTAACCAGTAAGGCGCATGCTGGCAAGGTTACTGGAAGCCAATTTGAGAATGCAAGGAGCATCCTGCAACATCCGGC
>JAQTVS010000329.1 GCA_028706735.1 Thiomonas sp. | reverse complement strand
ATGCCGCGCTGATCGCGTTGCTGTCGCTGTCCGGCGTCGGCGTCGCCGCGCGGCACATCTGGATACAGAACCTGCCCAAGGACCAGGTGCCGGCCTGCGGCCCCGGCCTGGACTACATGCTGGAAACCATGCCGATGTCCAGAGTGCTCAAGGAGCTGATGCACGGCTCCGGCGAATGCGCGGAAAAGGGCTGGACCTTCCTGACGCTCGGCATCCCCGAGTGGTCGCTGCTGTGCTACCTCGCGCTGGGTGCGTGGGCGCTGATCATCGCGCTGCGCAAAGGCCGTTAGCGTTCAGCGCGAACCGCGATACCGATGAACAGCATTCTTTCCGCGCTCGTCGCAGCCCTGCAATCCCTGTTCCATCCCAGGATGCTGGCACTGATGCTGTGGCCGATGTTGCTGTCGCTGGTTCTTTGGGTGACGGTGGCGATGGTTTTCTGGGTGGACTGGGTCGCCGGGTTGACTGCGCTGGTTCAGGCCTCGCCGGTGGAACAGTGGGTCGCGACCGGTCTTTTTGCCATTCTCTCCCACTATCTCATCACCTTTCTTCTGGTGATGCTGCTGCTGCCGCTGATCTACGTCACCGCACTGGCGATCACGGCGCTATTCGTGATGCCGATGATGGTCAACCACGTTGCGGCGCGCGCCTGTCCCGAACTGCAACGCAAGCAGGGCGGCAGCACGGCGGGCAGCGTCTGGAACACGCTGCTGGCTCTCTTTCTCTATTGCGCGGGCTGGGTGCTGGCGCTGCCTTTATGGCTGTTCTCGCCGTTCGCCATCGTGCTGCCGGTGATCCTGTCCGCCTACCTCAACCAGCGGCTGTTCCGCTACGATGCGCTGGCCGAACATGCCAGCCGCGAAGAATACCAGCAGATCGTCGAGCGATCGTCAGGCAAACTGTATCTGCTCGGCGCGGCGACCGGACTGTTGCAGTTCGTGCCCGTCCTGAACCTGTTCTCCCCGATCTATATCGGTCTGGCGTTCATCCATTTCTGCCTGGCCGAACTCGGGCAGTTGCGTCGGGAGCGCGACAGGTCCGGGACGCAGGGAGGGGAGGGAGCGCTTTACCCGGCCAATTCTCTAACCCAATAAGTCTGCTTGTGACCGCCTGCTGACAGTTCGGCGATCCTCCTTTCCGCCGACGCTTGGTCGCCGAAGGTGGCGACCAGAAACGCATTGCCGTTGTCGTCCGACCGCCAGACCTAGAAGGCGGGGAGTCGTGCCTGGTATTCCAGTGCGGGCTTCCTTATTGAGTTCAGCCGTAGGCTGGCGGTGAGGAACGAACCCCAGCGTTTGTTTTTCGTTCTGTTGCCGTTTGATGCCGGGGTTCGCAAGCTCACCCCAGCCTACCGAATTGCAATACCTCCCGCTTGCCAAATACAGGTAGAGATCGTCGGTCGGGTTAGCCCAACGGGTGTAACCCGACAGGTATTGGGCGAGGCGGAGGATGTCGGGTTACGCAGTGCTAACCCGACCTGCGCCTGCCCCTTTTACTGCTTTCATGGAGTAGGGAATGGCGCGAGAATATCAGATTAAATCGAGTCTGACCCTATTTCCTTCTACCCTATTTCCTTTACTATTTCCTTTCTATTTCCTGCTTCCCTATTACCTGACCCTATTTCCTGAACAAAAAACCAACAGGTCAGTTGCAATGACGGGGAAGCCCTTGTAGTAATGTATACACCGAAATCGGTGTATATCCTGTGTCAGAAAAATGATTGTGATTCAATTCAATCATCCGCACGCCCCGATTGCGCCGCAGCTGGTGCAGAACTCGCAGCCGTCCTTTTTGATCAGGGTGGCGTTGCCGCATTCCTTGCAGTGTTTGCCGGCCAGCGGTTTGATGCCGGTGGGTTTGAGCTGGCCATCGGGAATTTCCAGCACGCCCATCTGCTGCACCGGGTAGCCCTGTTCGTCCAGCACGCCGAGCATCGCGTAGCGGTGGATGATGAGCTTGGCGACGTAGGAGACGGTGGAGGGGTAGCTTTCCATCTTGGCCTCGCCCGGCACACGCGCCATGAAGTCGCCCAGCGGTTCGCCGAAATTGAGCAGTTTGCGCAGTTTCATGCCGATCCAGGCTGGGTCTATCACGCGCATGTCCAGGCTTAGCACCTTGCACAGCCCGTCCAGCGCGCGCGGGTAGACGCCGGACAGCCACATCGAATAGGGGCGGCGCTGGCCGTCGGGCAGCACCAGTTCCTTCAGCCCCAGCACGAAGTCGTCGCCGCTGCCCGCGTTGGAGATGTCCACTGTCCAGCTCATCGTGCCGTCGGTGCCGGTCTTGGGTTCCTTGCGGGCGAATAGCGCGTCCATCATCGGCGTGGTGTCGCCCTCGCAGACTTCCAGCGCGCCCAGTTCCTCGATGCGGTATTTCAAAAGATGGGCGAAAGCGGCCACCAGGCTGGGCATACGCCGGATTTCGCCGTCGGGCGGCATGGGCATGTCGAAGGCGTCGTCGCCGGCGGTCTTCATCAGCATCTCCAGCTTCATGCGCACCCATACCGCATCGCGGGAACGCATGTCCATCGAAAGCGTTTTCGCCAGTGCGCCCAGGCCGCGCGGCTGTTCCGAGCCGTTCACCCAGACTTCGAACGGATGGTTGCAGCCGTTGGAAGTGTGCGAAACGAAGGCCACGAAGCTGCCCAGCGGGTGTTTGACCACTTGCGACACCCAGCCCGCGCTGCCGGCGGGCAGATTGGGGCGACCCGGCCAGCGCAGTGAGGCCAGCGCGGGTTCGGGCGCGGCGTCCAGCACGATGCGGCGATCCTGGTCGAACACGAAATCCTGCGGTTGCTCTTCGTTGGTCTCGGCCTTTTTGGGTTCGGGCGTCACCGACAGCACCGAGCCCAGCACGCTGTTGGGACGGTAGGTCGCCAGCCCTTTCAGTCCGGCCTTCCAAGCCTCGGTGTAGAGGTCCTTGAAATTCTCGAAGGGGTAATCGGCTGGCACGTTGACGGTCTTGCTGATCGAGGTGTCAATGAAGGGCGCGACGGCGGCGCACATTTTCATATGGTCTAGCGCGGAAATCTCCAGTGCGGTGATGAAGGCTGCCGGCAGCTTGTCCACGTCGCCGCCCTGTTTCTTGAACAAGCGCCAAGCGTGGTCTTCCACCGAATAGTCCTTGGTGGTGCCGTCCATCATGCGTTTCTTGCGGGTGTAGAACCACGAGAAGGCCGGCTCGATGCCGTTCGAGGCGTTGTCGGCGAAGGCCAGCGAGATGGTGCCAGTGGGGGCGATGGACAGCAAATGGCTGTTGCGGATGCCGTGCGAGCGGATCTGTTGCTTGGTCTCGTCCCGCAGGCGCGAGGCGAAACGGGGTTCGGCCAGATACTGGTCGGCGTCCAGCAGCGGGAATGCGCCGCGCTCCTGTGCCAGTTCCACCGAGGCGGCATAGGCTTCGTCGCGCATGATGCGCGTGATGTCGGCGGCGAAGGCGCGCGCCTGATCGGTATCGTAGCGCAGCCCCAGCATCACCAGCGCATCGCCGAGACCCGTGTAACCCAGCCCGATGCGGC
>JAQTVS010000328.1 GCA_028706735.1 Thiomonas sp. | reverse complement strand
GTGTTGTCGCCCCGCATGCGGTGGTAGCGCACCAGGGTGTCCATCACCGTCTGGTTGAACGCATGGCCCATGTGCAGCGTGCCCGTCACGTTGGGCGGCGGCAGTTGCACGCAGAACGACGGCTTGGCGGCGTCCAGCGTGGGGGCGAACACCCCCAGTTCTTCCCAGCGCTGCGTCCAGCGGGCTTCAAGATTGTGGGGCTCAAACGATTTGGCGAGTTCGGTCATGGGAATGGGCAGGGCGCGGCAACATGCTGCGGTTCGGAAGCAAGGCGTCGGACGCAGCAAATCGCGCGACCCTGACGCAGAGCAGACGATTTTAAGGGTGTGCCGTCATACACTCGCTGCATGAACCGCGCATTCCTCCATCGTCTCGAACCGCACCCGGTCTGGCGCCGCCTCATCGGATTGACCGGCCTGTGCCTGGCTGTGGCCCTTGGCGGCTGCGCTTCTTTGCTGCCACGCGGCGCGGCGCAGACCAGCAAGCCCTGGAGCGATTTCAGCCAGGCGCATGCCGCGTTCGAGCGTATCCAGCCCTTTGTCACCACCGCAGCGCAGTTGCGCGAACAAGGCATCGACCCGCTGGTCACGCCCAATATCACCATCCTGAACTACGCCGACATCGTGCGGCGCCTGCTGCCGCCTTCCGGCAACGACATCGCTCTCGACCCCGGCATCCGCGATTGCATGCAGGCGCAAACCGCCTGCCGCGGCTACGAAATCGACCAGCGCCACATCGACCGCAAGCGCGTGGGCAATTTCTGGCTCGACTTTCTCGACTTCCGCCGTGAAACCGTGACCACCGGCTGGCGCTTCAACATGCTGCTGCTCGTGGTGAACGACCGCGTGGTGTACAAGCTCTGGGGTGGACAGCCCGAAATCTCCGAAGTCGAAACCACCCGCAATCCCCTGGGGCCGCTGCAGGGCTTCGGCCAATCGGTGCTCGGGCGGTATTGACGGTCTGCGACGCGTTTCCAGCCAGGGGCATGGATTCCGTGGCGGCCGGTCTGTTTTCCGATGCTCCGCGCGGCAGAACCCGGTCTGCGCCAGTCCCGTAAAATTACTTTTTTATCAGATCGGCTGCTCGCATTTGCGGTCAGCCTCCCGGTGGTTCCCTTACCCGCCGCTCAACCAAAAAGGTCGCCCATGTTGTCCACGCTCCACCTGAGCGTCGCGCGTCAGCGCGGCGTCGTTGCCGCTCTGGCCGCGCTGCACGTCACCATCATCATTGCCAGCAACTATCTGGTGCAGTTGCCCATCACCCTGTTCGGCCTGCACACCACCTGGGGCGCATTCAGCTTTCCGCTGGTCTATGTGGCCACCGACCTCACCGCGCGGCTGCTCGGCGCCGGGTCTGCGCGGCGCGTGGTGCGCTGGGTGATGCTGCCAGCTCTGGTGCTGTCCTACGTCATCTCGGTGCTGTTTCAGGACGGAGCGTTTGCCGGCTGGGCGGCGCTGGGCGGGTTCAACCTGTTCGTGTTCCGGATCGCCCTGGGCAGTTTCATCGCCTACGCCGTGGGGCAGATGCTCGACATCTTCGTGTTCTCGCGCCTGCGCGCCACGCTGGCCGGCAGCCGCCACTGGTGGCTGGCGCCGGCCGCATCGAGCGTGCTGGGCAACCTGGTGGACAGCGTGCTGTTCTTCTCCATCGCCTTCTATGCCAGCAGCGACCCCTTCATGGCCGCGCACTGGGTGGAAATCGCGCTGGTGGACTACGCCGTCAAGCTGGTGATGGCGGTGCTGGGCATCCTGCCGCTGTACGGCCTGCTGCTGGCCGGGCTGCAGCGCTGGCTGGCGCGCAGCGCGGTGCAGGCGGTGGCGGCTTGAATCGATGTGAACTGGCGCTCCCGAATGGGCGCTCACAAATGAACGCTCACAATAGGCCAAGCCAAACCGCCGTGGGCCCACGCAGAAGCCGCGCGCGTAGCTCTCGGCCTCGGTCAGCGCCCACTTGATCGACTCGCCCAGCGCGGGCTTGTCGGGAGCGCGAATCGCCTCCCACGCTACCGCCGCAGCGTTTGACGTCTTCATGGCCAGCAGCGCCTCCCGAATCGCCGCCAGACGGTCGCCCGAAAGAAGTCCGGCCATCCGCTTGCCCACACGCCCGGTCGGGCTGTGCAGAGCCACCGCCCGCCAGTCAAACAGATCGCGTGGCGTCAACGCCCAGCCCCGATAGGCCAATTTTTTGGCCAGAACTTCTTCTACCGGCTCAAGCGCGAAAGACACCTCGGGCGCGAACTCGTCGGGCAGGCCCAGCAGCGACATGCTCACGATGAAATCGATCTCCCCCGCCGGTAATCTCAGTTTCAGCGCGCTGGCCGATTCTTCATATCCCGTGATGACTGATTCGAAACGATCATTCAGCCGTGGCGAGAGAGACCCGATCCACTGAGGATCGCGGATGAACAGATCGATGTCGTCACTGATCCGGTGATCAAGGGCCAGCATCAGCCTTGTGCCGCCGCCCAGCCTGGGCTGCATGGCAACCCCCGCGTGTTGTTCGGCATCAGTCACCAAATCAACCGCGATGCGGGCAAGTTCAAGCCAAGAACCGCTGGTTTTGAAGCGCAACACGTCGTGGTGTGTGCCCATGTTCGAGGTCATGTCCGCTGCGCGACCAGTTGCTCCCAGGCCTTGACGCGCGGCAGGCCGTCTGCCAGAGATTCGGTGTAAAGCTGATGGGCATGCTGCCCGTCTGACTGTGCTTCGCGGGCGCAGCTCAAGATGAGTGCTGGATCGATCTCGACGAACACGCTGTGGAGCAGCCCGCGAACCAGCGGCGCCTCTGGGCCGCTCGCCAAATGCGCCACGCTGCCCTCGCGCAACGCCCGCGCGAGACCCTCGGCGCGAATCACCGTGCCGACAGCCGCGTTAAGGTGTCCGACCGCGAGATCGAGTTTGCTGTGCTTGCAGCTAATTTGCCGCAAATCGCCATGCCGAAGGTGAGCCCGCAGAGCAGCGCGCGCGGCTGCCCTACCATCGCGCCAAACGCCGCCCACGCCATGACCGCTCATCCTGCCACGTCACCCTCCGCAGTCCCACAGCCCGACGACGCCCGCGCCGCCGACTTCATTGCCCGCTGGAGCGGCGTCACCGCCTCCGAACTCTCCACCGCGCAGAGCTTCGTGCGCGAGTTGTGCGAGCTGCTCGGCGTGCCCGTGCCGCACCCCACGTCCGAGCTCGACTACATGTTCGAGCGGCCCATCACCTTTCGCCACGGCGACGGCAGCAGTAGCCCTGGCCGCATCGACTGCTACCGCCGCGGCGCCTTCGTGCTCGAAGCCAAAAAGCTGCGCACCAGCGCCGACACCCGCCGCTTCGACGACGCCCTGCTGCGCGCCCGCGCCCAGGCCGAGGGCTACGCCCGCGCGCTCGAACCCGCCGAACTCGCCGCTGGCGGCCGTCCGCCCTTCCTGCTCGTGGTCGATGTCGGCCAGGTGATCGAGCTTTACGCCGAATTCACCCGCAGCGGCGCCACCTACACGCCATTCCCCGATCCGCGCAGCCACCGCATCGCC
>JAQTVS010000327.1 GCA_028706735.1 Thiomonas sp. | reverse complement strand
CCATGACTTCCGCCGTACACGACAACGCCACCGCCACTCGTGCCATATCGCCACCTTGCGTCAACTAAAGAAAGCGGCAATTATATACTATCGCTGTTTAACGCAATTAGACACTAGTGCAGTGTTTTGCGCTTGATGGAACAAATAAAACCGATGGATTTGGCGTCAGGGCAAGGCGCCAATCCGCGCGATACCCATAGGTACCGCGCGGATTGGCAACGCCGTCCAGGTGGCAAAGACGCGGTTTTATGTTCCAGATAGCGTGAAACACTGCACTAGCGCGTGCCGATGCTCAACGGATGCTCAGATCAGCCCGGCCTGCAGCGGGAAAATGAGTTCCACCCAGGTGCCCAGGCCGTGGGTCTGGGGCGGGGCGTCTGCGGGGCCTGCCGCATCGGTCGGCAGGCAGGGGAGCCGGTCGACGCTGCTGCGCCATGCGATGCGTCCACCCAGGGCGCGGGCGCGGATTTGCATGCTGGTCAGTCCGTGCCCGGTGGCGGCATGTTGCGGCGCGATGCCGACGCCGTCGTCCATCACTTCCAGGCGCATCTGCGTCCCGTCCTGCACGGACAGGCGCACGGCGACGCGGCTGGCGTGCGCATGGCGGATGGCGTTGCTCACAGCTTCCTGCAGCAGTGCACGCAGGTGGTATTGCTGCGCGGCGTCTTGCGGGGGCAGCTCGGGTGCGCTCTGGTAGGGGCGGGGCGTGGGGTCGAGGCCGCCGATGAGGGGCGGCGGCCAGTCGAGCTCCATGCCGGCGGCGGCAAGGCGCTGCGACGTTTCTGAGCGAATGTCGGCGGCAAACTCGTCCCACGGCTGGGCGGACTGGCGCAGGCCGCGCACGATGGCGCGGAGCTGGTCGATGGTGGTCATCAGCATGGCCTGTTCGCGCTCGCCCTGCACCAGGTGCCGCAAGGTGAGCAGCTTGGCGCCGATGTCGTCATGCAGGTCGCTGGCGATGCGGTCGCGCTCTTGCTGCACGCCGACCTCCAGCGCGTCGCGTCCCGCTGCCGCCTGATTGAACAGGGTGACGATGGCGGTGGCGAGCTCGGCATCGGTCACGGTGAACAAGCGCTGCCCGGCGCTGCGTCCCTGCAGGCAGCGCGCAGCCATGCCGCCAGCCGGGGCGACGCGCAGCTCCATGCCGTCTTGCGCCAGGCCGATGGCCGGGTCTCCTCGGGCCTGCGCGAGCGGCAGATTGTGCAGAGGTTGATACAGGCGGTCGAGCAGCCCCAGCCAGCGCCGCTCGCGCTCCTGCGATTGCGCGGTGAAGGCCACCGAGATGATTTCCGGCAGCAGCCGGTCGATGGGCGGCAGCTCGCCCTGCATCATGCGGCCCCACAGCCATTGCCGCAGCGGCAGATAGAGCAGGCCGGCCAGCAGCAGGGTGAGGATGAGCGAGAGGTCGTGGCGCCAGTTCAGCAGCAGCACCAGCAGCATGTCGAGCACGACGATCAGCCCCAGTCCCAGCACCCAGAGCAGCAGGCGATAGGCCCAGCGGTCGAGGTCGAACAAGTGGTAGCGCCCCACCCCCAGCGCGAGGCCGAGGTACATCGCCAGGAAAAAGCCAAAGGCGTAGCCCTGCTGCATGGGCGGAAAAATGCCGAACATGCTGGAGCCGAAGGTGAACACCACAAAGGTGAACGCGCCCACCATGGCCGAGAGGATGAACCAGCGCAGCGCGGCGCGGTCTGCGGCGCGCACGGCGCTGCGCCGCCACTGCACCACGGCCAGGCTGACGGCAAGCAGGATTTCCAGCAGCAGCGGAATGCGCACGCCCCAGCCCACATCTGGAGTGAGGCGCAGCACATCGGCGGCCCACCAAGCCAGGATGATCAAGGGAACGGGCCAGAGGAATTTTGGCGCAGCCAGCCGCGCCGGATACATCAGAAACAGCGTGGCCAGCGCACCGCCAAAGCCCAGTCCGCCGAGGTGATTGATGGCCGACAACAGCTCGAACAAATGGCCGGGTAGCGCCAGTTCGCGCGTGCTGTAGATGGCGGCGGAAAACGTATTGGGCAGAAACAGCAGGCCGGAAAGCGCCAGCAGCCGCCCAGGCCAGCTTTGGGGTTTGAGGGCATAGACCCAGGCGCCGACCAGCAGAGCCACGCTGCCGCAGAGCAGTTGAAACCAGAACACAACGGGCAGGCTCGACAGCGGACGCCCCGGCGCCGGCTGAATGGATTGTTCGATGATCTGCCCCGCAGGATCGCGCCAGCGCAGCAGCAGCGGCTTGTCCTGCAGCGCGGCGATGCGGCTCTGTCGCTGGAAAAACGCGTCGACCTGTGCATAGGCGTCGAAGAAGTCGGGCTCCTCGATCAGATCGCTGGCGTGCAGGGTGAGACGCTGTTCTCCCGCGCCGATGGACAGCAGGCGCGAGCCCGGACTGACCGCGGCAGCCGGGCCGTCGCCGGCAACTGCAGTCACCAGAATGCCGGGGCTGAACGGATCGGCGCGTGACGACAGGGAGAGCCCCAGCCAGGGTTGATGCAAGGCCAGGGACAAGGTTGCAGTGACTCCGGCGAGGGTCAGCAACAAGGCCGCCATCAGGATGCGGGCAGAGCGGGTTTGCGGCGAGTGCATGATGGGCGGATTGTCGCCCAGAGCCGCTGGGCGCCGTCAATGCGCGGCAGTACGGGCGACGGCGTTTTCCAGCGCGGAGAGGAAGCGGGCGGCCACATCGCAGCCGCTCTGCTGGGTGATTTCCTGAAAGCAGGTCGGGCTGGTGACGTTGATCTCGGTGAGCCTGTCGCCAATGATGTCGATGCCCACCAGCAGCAGGCCGCGCGCGGCCAGCACTGGCCCCAGCGCGCGGGCGATGGCCCAGTCGGTCTCGGTGAGCGGCTGCGCCACGCCCAAGCCGCCGGCGGCCAGATTGCCGCGCGTCTCGCCGTCTTGCGGAATGCGCGCCAGGCAGTAGGGCACGGGCTCGCCGTCGATGATGAGCACGCGCTTGTCGCCTTGCGCAATGGCGGGCACGAAGCGCTGGGCCATGATGGTGGTGGCGCCGTTGGCGGTGAGGGTTTCGATCACCACGTTGAGGTTGGGATCGGGGCTGCCATCGGCTTGCTGGCGCAGACGAAAGATGCCGGTGCCGCCCATGCCGTCGAGTGGCTTGAGAATCACGTCGCCATGCTCAGCGTAGAACGCCTTGATGTCGGCCGCGCGGCGGCTGACCAGGGTGGGGGTGATGTAATGCGGAAACTCCAGGATGGAGAGCTTTTCCGGGTGGTCGCGCAGCGCACGGGGGCTGTTGAACACGGCCGCACCTTCGCGCTCGGCTTGCTGCAGCAGATGGGTGGCGTAGAAATATTCGCTGTCGAAGGGCGGGTCTTTGCGCATGAGCGCCGCGTCCACATCGCGCAGTGCCAGCGGGCGTTGGTCGAGCACGCGATACCAATCGTGGCCCGACGTGGCGCCAGTGAGTTCGATGCGGCGGCAAACGGCCGTCACCGGCGCTGCGATCTCGCCCTCCCAACCTCCCTCACTGCGTGGAGGAGGAGCGCTCACCCTTTCGCCGCTAGTG